>JBDNID010000188.1:0-12278 GCA_041688475.1 Aquiluna sp. | reverse complement strand
TGGGTGACCTCGAGGGTCGATTCGGCGCCGAATCCAAGACCTGAGGGTGGCCTCTGGGCCATCACTAACTGAGCACCCAGTGAGGCAATCATCGCGCCGTTATCGGTGCACAGACTAAAACGTGGAATGCGAAGTTCAATCCCAGCCTGATTACAGCGCTCAAGTGCAACCTCACGAAGCCGGGAGTTGGCCGTCACTCCACCACCAAGCAAAAGTCTCTTCACCCCATAAGCCTCGCAAGCATTCAGCGCCTTGGTCAGTAAAACATCCACCACCGCTTCGCGGAAACTAGCTGCTACATCGGCCTTGGAATATTCTTCACCAGCGGCATCAAGTTTTTCAACGTGCCTAGCCACAGCAGTTTTCAAGCCCGAGAAAGAAAAATTATAGCGATTTTTTTCCATGTCTCTTGGAAGCGATAAGCCTCTGGGGAAGCGCACCGCCTTGGGATCGCCCGTTGTGGCCAGTTTGTCAATCTGGGGGCCACCGGGATATGGCAAACCCAAAACCCTGGCAACTTTGTCAAAAGCCTCACCTGCGGCGTCATCAATGGTTTCACCTAAAAGTTCGACATCTTCCAGAAGGTCCTTAACCAATAACAAGGAGGTGTGACCCCCAGAAACCAAAAGCGCGATTGTTGGAAGTTCGACGTAGCCGCGTTCCAAAACATCGGCACCCACGTGACCAACCAGATGATTCACCGCGTAGATTGGCAGATTATTGGCTAAGGCGAGGCCCTTGGCTGCCCCGATTCCAACCATTAACGCTCCGGCTAAACCCGGGCCATTGGCCACGGCTATCGCATCAACCTCTTGCATAGTGATGCCGGCTTCTGACAGGGCTTTTTCTAGGGTTGGGGTCAGTGCCTCCAGATGGGCACGGGCCGCGACCTCCGGAACCACGCCACCATATTTTGCGTGCTCATCCATAGAGCTGTGCAGGGCGTTGGCCAAAAGTCGATTACCGCGAACAATTCCAATCCCCGTTTCATCGCAGGTTGATTCAACCCCCAAAACAATTGGCTGCCTAATTTCTAGCCGCATGATCAAAGCGTCGACGTTATCCGGCTGGTAGTAACGCTTTCGAACATCTACCGGCAAAAACCCGAGGGATTCATAAAGCGAAATGGCTATTGGGTTATCACTTCGCACCTCGAGCATGACCTGCTCCGAACCTTGCTTTTTAGCGTGCGCCAAAAGCTCCAGCATGAGCTTTTTACCCAAGCCCTTGCCGCGCTCACTCAGCGCGATGCCAATCGTTTGGATATCACTCGAGAAAGACCCGGCTATGGTGCTCAAGCCCCCATAGCCCAAGAGTTCTCGATCGAAATAGCCCAGGTAAAAGCTATGGCCCAGGCCCAATTCTGCCCGCATAGAGCGCTCCGACCAAGCGTCATTGTTAAATAGCACTAGCTCCAGGGCCATCACTTGGGCAATGTCCGCCGGGGTTAGCCTTCTAGAAATCATCAGCCACTCACCTTTTTACCCGGAGACGGTGCAACATCTGGAGATCTTAAATAAAGCGCGGAGACATCACTTAGGTCGACGCCTTCGAAAAGGGCTCGCTGAGCATAAAACCCCACCAGTCTGGCGTCGCAGGCCAAGGTGACTGCCTCATAATCACTAAAGCGCTCAAGATTCTTCGGCTCAATAACCTCCGGGCCAAAGGTTCTAACTCCCAATTCATAGGCGGCCAGAAAAAGCTCTTTGCGCTTTGCATCCGCAACCACGTAGAACTTCTTGCTCAATTGACTCAGGGCAATCGCATCCAAAACCATGACGCCATATAACGGTATGCCAAGGCTCATCGCAAAAGTAGTCCCGGTCGCCATTCCAACACGCAGCCCGGTGTAAGGAGCGGGGCCCCTTCCGATAGCAACGGCAGTCACATCCCGAGCCAATGTTTTCGATTGACTAAGAGCGTCAATAATTGCCAAGCCGATGTTTTCAGCGTGCCCAAAAGGATCTTCAAATAAGCTGAAACCTAAAACCTTTTCACCATCCAGAACTGCGGCTGAGGTGCCGGCTGAGGTGTCAATCGCCAAAAGCAATGCTTACTCCTTCATAGCGAGCGCCGTGGGGCAAAATCGTCACCAGCCTCGAGTCGTCCTCGCTCTCACGATTGATTTGAATCTCTAGCCAAGAATCTGCAATACCATCCACATAGTCTCGAGCCCACTCCACCACAACAATGCTGTTTGAAAAATCGATGTCAAGATCATCCAGTTCGATAGCCGATCCCAATCTATAAGCGTCAACGTGCACGAAATTCGGACCCGATTTAGTTTTATGGGTTCTTGCCAAAACAAAGGTTGGCGATTGAACTGTTCCCATCGCTCCGAGGCCCTCGCCAATCCCCCTGGTTAAAGTGGTCTTGCCGGCTCCTAAGGGGCCATTGAGCAAAACTATGTCCCCAGCGCGAAAATGTCGGGCGAGTTCGATACCAAACTCGTGCATCTTTTCAGGGGACTCAATTAGATACGGCATGGTCAGTTGTTATAGACCCTTGGGGCGCGGCCACCAATTCTGGTAACCACCTCGTAGTTAATGCTCCCCGAAGACTCCCCCAGACCCTGCGCCGTTGGCTCGCCTTTTTGGCCATCACCGAAAATCACTACTTCATCACCGATTCGAATATTGGCATCGGAGACATCGACAATAAATTGATCCATGGCCACACGGCCCACTACTGGGTGAAGCTCGCCCCGAATCAAGACTTTATGCTCTTCGGAGATTCTTGGCATCCCCTCGGCATAACCAAAGGGCACCAAAACCAAGGTGGTCTCCTTTTTTGTCACATACCGATAGCCATAAGACACCCCTTGACCCTCAGGCACTCGCTTCACATTCACAACATTTGCAACTACCCGCATCGCTGGCTTTAGAAGGTCGACCTCAACCGGCTCATCCTCGAAAGGGCTTAGACCATAAACTGCTATCCCGCAGCGCACCATGTCAAAGTGCATTTGCGGATGCTTTAGGGTTGCCGCGGAAGCGGCCAAGTGCTTCAGCTTGAAGTCAACACCTCTTTGACCCGCCATCGCAGTCGCTTTTTCGAATAGCTCCAGTTGAGCCAGGTCATCCGCCTCGGAAGAGTTTGAAAGGTGCGAGAAGATTCCCTGCGGGTAGAGCTTTGACCCAGCTAAAAATTCAAGAGCTTTCCCCAGGTCGCTTTGGGTGAAACCATTTCTACCGAGCCCGGTGTCAACCTTCAGGTGTACTTTTGAGCCCTCGGGTAGTTTTTCCAGAACCTCGAAACTCGAAACCCCAAGCTCGATGTTTTGAGAAAGAGCTAATTCAAAGTCATCCTGCGGGCTCAAAATCCAACAAAGAATAGGCGCTTGAATGCCCGCCATTCGAAGCTCAAGCGCCTCGTTGAGATCTGCCACTCCTAAATAATCGACTCCGGCTTCCTCGAGGGCCTTGGCTACCTCATGCATGCCGTGGCCATAAGCGTTCGCTTTTACTACCGCCATTACCAAAGAACGACCCGCAAGCTTTTTTAGATTGAGATAGTTTTTCACAATGGCAGCTAAGTCAATTTGTATCTCCCGCACTTAGTCGCCCTCCAAGATAACCGTTGCAAAGGCGATGCCGCCGTCATGACTCAGGCTGACGTGAATTCTTTGGACCCCGAGCTGATCTAGAGCATCCCTTGACTTACCAGAGACCTGCATTTCGGGCTTCCCCAAATGATTATTAAGAATCTCAACATCCTGAAAGCTCAACAGTTTTGGATCGCCTACGGACTTCGCTAGTGCCTCTTTGGCAGCAAACCTAGCGGCTAGCGACTGATGACCTAGGGCCAATTCGGCTTCGGTAAATAGCCTCTGTCTAAGCTTTGGGGTGCGCTCAATCGATTCTGAAAAGCGATCCATTGAACAAACATCCACCCCTAGCCCGATAATCACTTATTCGACCGTCACGCTCTTGGCTAGGTTTCTCGGTTGATCAACATCTAGTCCCTTGGCATTTGCTAATTCCATCGCAAAGATTTGCAAGGGAATAACGGCCAATACCGAGCTCATGATCGGGTTGGTGGATGCTATCTCAAAGACCTCATCGGCAGATTCGCCAACCAGCGAATCTCCCTTTTCAGCGATTGCAATCACCATGGCTCCGCGCGCCTTAATCTCTTGGATATTAGAAATTACTTTGGGGTGTAGAGATTGGTTGCCTTTTGGCGAGGGGACCACAACGATGACGGGCTGCCCCTTCTCGATTAGAGCAATTGGGCCGTGCTTGAGTTCCCCCGCAGCGAAGCCCTCGGCGTGGATATAAGCCAACTCCTTCAGCTTTAGCGCGCCCTCAAGGGCTATCGGGTATCCCACGTTTCTGCCTAAAAACAGAATTGATGTGGCACTAGAAAGCTTCTTACCCAAGACGCGCATTCGGTCTACCGATTCCAATACCTCTTTGACATGCCGAGGCAATTTTAAAAGTTCCATTCCGAGCTCTTTGAGCTCTGCCACGCCCATAGATTTGCGCATCGACGCCAGTGCGAGTGCTACCAAAAAACCTGCGGTGAGCTGCGCTGTGAACGCCTTGGTCGATGCCACCGCGACCTCGGGGCCAGCGTGGGTGTAGATAGTAGCATCGGACTCTCTTGCCAGAGTCGCTCCCTGGGTGTTACAGATACTTAAGACCTTGGCGCCCAACTCTTTGGCGTGGCGAACCGCCATTAGAGTATCCATCGTCTCACCGGATTGACTAATGGCCAAAACTAGAGTCTGCGAATCTAACACCGGATCGCGATAGCGGAATTCGTGAGCCAGCTCTACGCTCACCGGAATCTTGGCCCACTTCTCAATCGCGTATTTAGCTACTTCGCCAGCGTAAGCGGCCGTGCCGCAGGCGATGATGATGATGCGGTTCATTTGGGTCAACCTATCCAGACCCGCGAATTCGGAGAGCTTAACTGAGCCATCAGAAGAAAGACGCCCCATCAAAGTGTCACCAACCGCTTGCGGTTGGTCTGCAATCTCCTTCGCCATAAACGATGGCCAACCGCCTTTGGATGCGGCCGATGCATCCCAGCTAACCTCAAAGGTTTCTGGTGTTACTTCGACACCATCGAAACTGGTGACTCGCACGCTATCCGCTCTTAGTTCGACAATCCGGTCTTGCCCGACCGACACCGCCTTTTTGGTGTACTCGACAAACGCCGCCACGTCGGAGCCCAAGAAATTCTCACCCTCACCTAAACCAATCACCAGGGGCGAGTTTCTTCTCGCTGCCAGGATCAGATCCTTGTGATCCTGGTGGATACAAAGCAGGGTGAAGGCGCCCTGAAGCCGGCTGACAACATTTCTAAAGGCTTGGGTTAGGTCGCCGACCGATTCATATTCTCGAGCCACTAGGTGAGCTGCGACCTCAGAGTCGGTTTCGGAGGAAAACTTCACTCCAAGGTCAATCAGCTCTTTTTTTAATTCCGAGAAGTTCTCGATTATGCCGTTGTGGATTAGGGAAAGCTTTAGGTGCTCGCCACCTAGGTGGGGGTGTGCATTTGTGTCGTTTGGAGCCCCGTGAGTCGCCCATCGGGTGTGGCCGATACCGATGTGCGCATCTGGGATTGGTGAAGTCTCGAGATCTTCCACCAACACCTTTAGCTTGCCGGCGCGCTTTCTGGTTTCAAGGCCAGATTCTTGATTAATGACCGATATGCCCGCAGAGTCATAGCCTCGATATTCAAGGCGTCTTAGACCAGAAAGTAGAACATCGAGGGACGACCCTGGGCCTACATACCCCACGATTCCACACATGCCCCCTAATCTACGGCAGAATAGGAAATTGTGAGTGAAGCCAAGGCCCAGGAGAGCATCTCCCCGTATTTGGCGATTGAGCGAGCCGACTGGGCCGAATTGGGCAACGCATCCGATCTTCCGCTAACCGAACAAGAAATCCAAAACATCACCGGGTTGGGCGATGTTTTGGATATCAAAGAAGTCACGGAGGTCTTTCTGCCAATCAGTCAACTGCTGAGTCTTTATGCCTCGGGAGCTCAGGACTTGCATCGAACGACCTCCGATTTTTTTGGCGATAGGGCCGCAAGGACCCCTTTTATTATTGGCATCGCCGGGTCAGTAGCAGTTGGTAAATCAACCGCAGCGAGACTGCTCCGTGAACTCATGAAACGCTGGAGTGGAACGCCCAAAGTGGAGCTGGTCACCACCGACGGATTCTTATACCCCAATGCCGAACTAGAGCGGCGTGGCCTCATGCACCGCAAGGGTTTTCCTGAAAGTTATGATCGCAAAAAGCTGTTGCAATTTGTCTCGGACATCAAATCGGGTCAGTCAAATGTTGAGGCCCCGGTCTATTCGCACCTGAGCTACGACATCGTCGAGGGTGAAGTTTCCAGGGTTACCACTCCTGATGTTCTTATTCTGGAGGGTTTGAATGTTCTTCAGCCGCCAAGTGCTGGCCAGGAATTAGCACTCAGTGATTTCTTTGATTTCACGATTTATATTGATGCCAATGTGGAGACCATAAAAAGTTGGTACCTATCAAGGTTCGAAAAATTATTCGACTCGGCGTTCACTGATCCACGGTCCTACTTCCACAAGCTGACCACCGAATTAACCAAGGACCAGGCGCTGGAACGTGCCAAGGGTTTTTGGCGGGACATTAACCTACCGAACCTAGAAGAGAACATCGAACCTACTAAATCAAGAGCCACTTTGGTAATGCAAAAAGGCGATGGTCACCGAGTAAATCAAGTTCTGCTGCGCAAGCTCTAATCAATCCATAAACTTCTCTCATGCGAATTCAAGTTATTGATCACCCCATCCTCAGACAAAAAATGAGCCTGATGCGGGATATAAAAACTCGACCGCCACTTTTTCGCCAGCTCGTCAGGGAAATCTCTGCCCTTTTGGCCTACGAGGCCGCCAAGGAAATAGCTTTCAGCGAAATTGAACTCGAAACTCCAATGGGCGAAACAACAGGACTTGCAATTTCCAAGCCCTACCCTCTGGTGGTCCCGATCTTACGCGCAGGCCTTGGCATGCTGGAGGGAGTATTGGATGTTGTGCCAGTTGCCGAGGTTGGCTTTTTAGGAATTGCCCGAAACGAAGAAACCCTAATGCCGGTGACCTATGCGAATCGGCTACCGGATTCACTAGCCGGTCGTCACGTTATTTTGATTGACCCTATGCTCGCCACCGGCGGCACGCTGAACGATTCGATTGATTACGTGAAAAGCCGAGGGGCTCAAAAAGTAACTTGCATTTGCATGCTCGGGGCTCCAGAGGGTATCGAAAAAGTGCAACAGAACATCACCAAAAACTGGGATCCTAAAGATTTCAGCCTTTACCTTGGCGCACTTGATGAAAAACTAAACGAGGTTGGTTACATAGTCCCGGGTCTAGGAGATGCCGGTGACCGAATGTATGGATTGGCTAAGTAACCTCTGCGACAAAGTTCACGTGCTTTTGAGTGATGCAGTTTGGGTAAGATTCGAAAGCTAAATTTCTCTCATTTGAATCCTCGTATTCAGCTTGGATAGCCAAAAACCCTGCCTCATCGGTAGGCAGTGAGACTGCCCAAATGTATTCGTTTTTCTCGACATCGATGTACCGCCATTCTGCCTTGAAGCCAAAAGTAGTTCTGACCGGCATTAGATCTTGATCAATCCAGTGCAAGAACTCGGTCATCTTGCCGGGGGTGATTTCGTACCTTCTGAGCTGAATGGTTTTCAATTTTTACCAAGCTTTCGAGTGACCGTGTTTGCGATTCGCTCCGCCCAAGACTGGGCAGTGCCCTGGTCCCTAGCCTCCACCATAACCCGAACCAGTGACTCGGTGCCGGAAGCTCGCAATAAAACCCTGCCATGATCTCCCAGTTCGGCCTGAGCCATTTGCACCATGGCCTGAACATCTTGATCGGCATCAACCAAGTGTTTATCAACCTCTGGAACGTTTATTAACACCTGCGGATAATTGGGCATCACGGCTACCAGCTCCTTGAGCGTCTTGGAGGAAGACACCATTCTGGCCGCGATCTGCAATCCGGTAAGAAGTCCATCACCGGTGGTGGCAAATTGGCTAAAGATAATATGTCCAGATTGCTCGCCGCCGAGCGAGTAGCCGCCCTCGCGCATCGCCTCAAGAACATAACGATCGCCAACTTTGGTCTCAATCAAGTTGATTTCGGCTTCTTGCATGGCAACCCTCAAACCGAGGTTGCTCATCACGGTGGTGACCAAAGTGTCACGAGCCAGAGTGCCCGCCTGCTTCATCGCGATAGCCAAAACCACCATCAGGTGATCCCCATCAACTATTGAGCCTTCGTGATCAACCGCCAAGCAGCGATCGGCATCACCATCGTGGGCGATGCCAAGATCCGCCTTGTGTTCTAAGACCGCTGCCTGCAAGGCGGAAAGGTGAGTTGAACCATAGCCCAAGTTGATATTGTTGCCATCTGGATCCGCCCCGATGACGATTACCCTGGCCCCTGCATCTACAAAAACCTGGGGAGAAATACCGCTTGCCGCTCCGTTGGCGCAATCAAGCACGACCTTTAGACCATCTAGTCGATTGGGAAGAGTGCCAAGCATATGTATCAGGTAGCGATCCTCGGCATCGGCAAAGCGAATTACCCGACCAACAGCCGAACCCAGTGGGGTCAGCGCATGACCCAGTGCCGCCTCAATCTCGTCCTCAACGCTGTCGGGAAGTTTATGGCCGCCGCGCGAAAAGAACTTGATGCCGTTATCGGGAGCGGAGTTGTGGCTGGCCGAAATCATGACGCCAAAATCGGCATCGAGATCGGCAGTTAAATAAGCTGCTGCCGGGGTTGGGACTACTCCAGCATCAAAGACATCCACTCCGGAAGAGGCCAATCCGGCCGAGACGGCAGCCGAAATAAAGTCCGATGAGATCCTGGGGTCGTGAGCTATTACAGCCCTTGGCCTATCTCCTCTTTCACGAGCCTGTTGGCCCAAGACCCGAGCTGCAGCTTGCGCCAACCTGAGTGAGAATTCCGCTGTGATTTCTTTGTTCGCTGTTCCGCGAACTCCATCGGTTCCGAAGAGCCTGCCCATGGGCCGAGCCTAGGGTTAGCGCTTGGAGAACTGAGAGGCCTTGCGGGCCTTTTTCAAACCGGCCTTCTTGGACTCGATGATTCGAGAGTCGCGACGCAAGAAGCCAGCCTTTTTAAGAGCTGGACGGTTATTGTCTTCGTCGATCTGGTTTAAAGAACGAGCGATACCTAGACGAAGTGCTCCAGCCTGACCGGCAACTCCACCACCATTGATTTTGGCAATCACATCGTAGGCATTCTGCAGCTCAAGCACGGTGAAGGGGTCGGTGATTAGCTGCTGGTGCAGCTTATTTGGGAAGTAGTCCTCCAGGGTCCGGCCATTCACAACGATCTTGCCGGTCCCCGGCATGATGCGAACCTGCGCGATGGCCTCCTTGCGGCGACCGGTACCAGCACCTGGCTGGGTTAGGTTGCCACGTGAGCGCACGGCTTGAGCTGGTGCCGACTCTGTGGAGTAAGTGGTCTCTTCGACTACCTCGGTAGTCTCGGTGGTGGTTTCGTCTGCCAAGGTCTTGGTCCTTACTGGGCGATCTGATCGATTAGGAAAGTTTTAGGCTGCTGCGCCTCATGAGGGTGAACCGCACCCTTATAAACCTTTAGCTTGGAAAGCTGCTGAGCACCAAGAGAGTTCTTTGGCAACATCCCGCGGATTGCCTTCTCTACTGCACGCTCAGGGTTTTTTTCCAAGAGCTCGGAGTAAGTGGTAGCGGTCAAACCGCCCTGGTAACCCGAGTGGCGATAAGCCTTCTTTTGAGCAAGCTTTGAACCGGTTAGGGCAACTTTCTCAGCGTTGATAACGATTACGAAATCTCCGTTGTCCATGTGGGCTGCGAAGGTTGGCTTGTGCTTGCCACGCAGCAATACCGCTACGTGAGATGCAAGACGGCCTAGGACCACATCGGTGGCGTCAACGACAAACCACTCATGGCTCAGCTCGCTGGCCTTTGGCGAATAAGTACGCACGCTAAATTACCTCATAGTTTCGTGTTGTGTGATTCCGCGGATGACCGCAGCTTCAAACGCTTTCGGCAATGCCGAACCAAGGGTTGAGTCTAGGGGAAGATAGCCCCAATGGTCAAACAGAAACTTCCCCTAAGTCCCGTCTTTTTCTAGCAATTTGGGCTTGAGCGCCCATTTTTGTATCGGGAGGGTAAGAAACCGCCTCCAAAGACAACCCGTGAGGCGCGACAACTCTGAATTTTGAGGTTCGTTTGGCCCCCTTTTGAACCAGCTCCAACTCATCGACACTAAGCCTTTGTTCCGCTACCGAAACTATCGCTCCTACTATTGCGCGCACCATGTTGTGGCAGAAGGCGTCGGCCTCGAGGGTGATCTGAATCAGGCCGTCCTTGAGCCTTAGGACCTCGAGTTTCTTCAAGTTTCGGATTGTTGTTGCCTTCGCCCTGGGTTTGCAAAAAGCCCCGAAGTCTTTAAGGCCCACAAGCTTTTCTGCAGCTTCAGCCATCACGTTTTCATCTACTACTCGGGGAAGGCTGAGGACAAAGCGATTGCGCTTTGGGTCAGGCTTGGCAATTTGATCCGCAATCAAGTAGTGATACTTGCGCCCAGTTGCCGAAAATCGAGCGTCAAAACCAGCCGGAGCCAAGACCACGGACAAGATTGCAATCTCGGGCACCAAAAGGCTATTGAGTCGCTTCGTGCTAAGCGGTGTTCTACCCAATCGCTTGAGCTGATCAGTTGTGACATCGATGTGACAAACCTGGTGGCTGGCGTGAACTCCGGCGTCGGTTCGACCCGCGACCCGCATCCCAAAACCGTCGTGGGACTCGCCGAATAGCTGTGTGAGAGCGGCCTCTAAATCGCCCTGAATGGTTTTATGACCGGGCTGCTTGGCCCAGCCGGAAAAGTCAGTTCCGTCATAAGCCAGATCAATCCGGAAACGAGAAAACCCGCCGGGGACTCCAGCGGGTTCACTCATGAAATTACTTACTCAGCCTTTGGGGTGGCCTCTTCAGCGGCAGCCTCAGCTACTGCTTCGGTTTCCCCTGTTTCTGGAGCCTCAACTGCTGCATCCGCAATAATCTCGGAATCAACTGCAACTTCGGCGGCCGCATCCTCAACTAGCACTTCTTCAACCACCTCTGGGCCTGCTACCAAAGCCGCGCCAGTTGCGATGTTGTTGACTAGGCGAACCTTATTGGTCTTTGGCTTTGGGCTCACTGGCTCGAGCACGAGCTCTATCACTGCCATCGGAGCGTTGTCGCCCTTGCGGTAGCCAAGCTTTGTGATGCGGGTATAGCCACCCTGTCGCTCTTGAACTAGCGGTGCGATTTCAGCGAAAAGCTCGTGAACCACTCCCTTATCCAAGATTGACTGCATCACGCGGCGTCGAGCGTGCAGGTCGCCGCGCTTTGCGAAAGTCACAAAACGTTCGGCCACTGGACGAAGGCGCTTGGCCTTAGTCTCAGTGGTGACGATGCGCTTGTGCTTGAAAAGCGAAGTGGCCATGTTATTGAGCATCAGGCGCTCGTGGGCTGGTCCGCCTCCGAGGCGAGGTCCCTTTGTTGGGGTAGGCATTTAGTTCTCCTTGGTTTTCTAAGCTTTAGATCTGGTCTTCGTCGAATCCGCCACCGAAGTAAGCGCCATCGAATCCTGGAACGGCATCCTTGAACCTAAGACCCAAA
The DNA here is from genome assembly GCA_041688475.1 of Aquiluna sp. GTDB lineage: Bacteria > Actinomycetota > Actinomycetes > Actinomycetales > Microbacteriaceae > Aquiluna. Next base: position 592 of record JBDNID010000188.1, on the reverse strand, counting down.
GAAGCAAGCTTCTCGCGAACCTCGTCTACGGACTTAGAACCGAAGTTGCGGATGTTCATTAGCTGGTCTTCGCTAAGTGCGATCAGCTCAGAAACGGTGTTGATACCCTCGCGCTTCAAGCAGTTGTATGAGCGCACGGTTAGGTCTAGATCTTCGATTGGTGTTGAGAGCTCGTTAGAAGCTGCAACCTCAACCGGAGCAGGCCCAATTTCAATACCTTCGGCCTCGTTGTTTAGCTCCTTGGCAAGGCCAAATAGCTCGACAAGAGTGGAGCCTGCGGACGCGACAGCATCCTTTGGCTCCATCGAAGGCTTTGTCTCAACATCAACAATTAGCTTGTCAAAGTTGGTGAACTCACCGGCACGAGTAGCCTCAACGCGGTAAGAGACTTTTAGAACCGGGCTGTAGATCGAGTCAACCGGAATAACTCCGGCCTCTGCATCTGGGTTGCGATTCTGGTTCGCCTGAACGTAGCCGCGGCCGCGCTCGATGATGAACTCAACCTCGAGCTTGCCCTTAGCGTTTAGCGTGGCAATTACTAACTCTGGGTTGTGAACCTCAACACCGGCAGGAACCTGAATGTCTGCGGCAG
>JBDNID010000187.1:0-8097 GCA_041688475.1 Aquiluna sp. | reverse complement strand
GGAACAGAATTACTGAAGCTTGCAGGAGCCCTAAAGGCTGCAATCTCAGCCATCGCGTGACAAGAAGACTAGCGCTGGATTCTGGCGACGCCAGAATTGGGATAGCGATTTCCGAAGGAACACTTGTGCTACCAATCGAATCGATCGCAAACGACTCTTTCGCGATCGCCAGGATCCTAGTTGAGATAAACAACCGTTCAGTAACAGCTGTCTACATCGGATTGCCTCTGACTCTTCGAGGCGAGCTTTCTGGTGCGGCTCATAAGGCAATTTCAATCGGCAAGCAAATAGCCGTTCAAAGCGCGGTTCCGGTGCGCTTCGTAGATGAGCGGCTCACAACCAAAACTGCCGCTTCGATGCTTAGAACAACGGGCAAAAATGCCAAGTCGTCGAAAAATATCATCGATGCGCAGGCGGCAGCGATTATTCTTGAAATAGCGCTTCAACAAGAAGTGCAAGGCCAGCTGGCTGGCAAAACTCTGGAGGATTTAAATGACTGAGCTTGCCAAGCCTCGCCGATCGAAGGGTTTTTATGCAGCCCTTGTTTCCATGGCGCTTTTATTAGGTGCTATTGGTGGCGGGCTATTTTTGGCTCAGGACTCCCTAACCTCTTTGCTGTCTCGTTTTCAAGTTGAGGATTATGAGGGCTCTGGCGGACCGGTGACTCGAATAGAAATTGAGCCCGGAGACAGCGGTTCAGACGTCGCAAGGAAGATGGTTGCTGCCGACATCGTAAAAAGCTTTGACGCCATTTATCGCGACATGCTCAGAACGGATTTCACAATATTCCCCGGGGTATACGAATTCCCAACCCAAATCCCCGGCCAGGAAGCACTGCGGCTACTTATAGAAGGCGATGGCAAGATTGTCCTCACGAGCACAATCCCCGAAGGGTTTAAAATTGCTCAAATTGTGCCGAAGCTTGCAGATGACTTTGGCCTAAGCGAACAGGACTTAACTTCCGCAATCGCCACAATCATGGGGGAACTGCCTGACCAAGCATTAAATGCTGAGGGCTATTTATTTCCCGCTACCTATGCTTTTGATCCCGGCATAAGCGCCCAGGAGATTATTAATGCGATGCTCCGGCGGACCGAAACCGAACTTGCCAAGCACGACATCACCCTTAAGTCGTCTTTTGACGTGATTCGACTCGCTTCGGTTTTGCAAGCAGAGGCGAGAAACCTCGAAGATTTTTATAAGGCCTCGAGGGTTTTTTTGAATCGATTAGACCTTGGAATGCTGCTGCAGTCTGATGCCACGGTCAACTATGGCACTGACGGGAAAACAGTTACAACCAGCGACGCTCAGCGCGCCGATCTAAATCTTTACAACACCTATGTTCACTTGGGCCTTCCAATCGGTCCAATAGGTAACCCTGGAGGAATCGCCATTGATGCTGCTCTTCGGCCTGCCGACGGCGACTGGCTCTATTTTGTCACCGTGAATCTCGAAACAGGCGAGACCGTTTTCACTGAGACTTTCACCCAACACCTTGTGGCAGTGAAAAAGTTCCAAGCTTGGCTCAGGGCGAATCCGGGTTTTAATGACTAGTCGTTACGCAGTCTTGGGCTCGCCAATCGAGCATTCGAAGTCTCCAATAATCCATAATGCCGCTTTCGGTTTTTTGGGGGAGGATTCCGATTATCAAGCTTTCGAATTAGAACACGGGCTCGCCGGCTGGGTGGCGGGTCTTAGTAATGATTGGCAAGGGCTTTCTCTCACGATGCCGCTGAAAAAAGAAGCCCTCGCCTTTGCAGATCGGGTAGATTATTTGGCCATCGAAGCTCAAGCAGCGAACACTTTAATTCGCACCAAGACCGGGTGGGATGCCTACAACACCGACATTTTCGGCATCAGCCAGGCGCTCGAAGGACTTGAGTTCGACTCGGTTTCGGTTCTGGGCACTGGAGCCACCGCGAGAAGCGCAATCATAGCGATGCAGCAACTTGGTAAAGCGGTATTTGTTTGGGGTCGCAATGAGATTGCAGGCATCCGAATGTCCAAAGAATTTGAGTGCGGTTGGGTCTCACTCGATAAAGCGGTGACCGCAGACCTGACCATTTCCACGCTCCCTGGCAAAGGTTTGGACCAATACCTAGAAACACTGTCCCCGCAAGGCATGTTATTGGATGTGGCATATGACCCCTGGCCATCGGAAGCGGCAAAGTTGTGGTCGCTAAACCATCAGGTTATCTCCGGACTTGAAATGCTTATTTGGCAAGCTATCGGCCAGCAGCGCTTATTCGCAGGAAATCAGCTAGAAGAAACTCTAAATAATGAGCAAAAATTGGTTGAAGCCGTCCGCGGGGCTCTAAGCATGGCAAAATAGGCCAATGTTGCGCTTTATCACTGCCGGAGAATCTCACGGCCCCGAACTCATTGGTGTTTTAGAAGGCTTGCCGGCCGGAGTCCCTGTTTTGGCAGAGGACATTCAAGAGGCTCTAGCTAGACGAAGGCTAGGTTATGGCCGAGGCGCCAGAATGAAGTTCGAACTCGATGAAGTCACCATATCCAGCGGCGTCCGGTTCGGATTGTCCCAGGGTGGGCCGATTGCGATAAGAATAGCGAATACCGAGTGGCCGAAATGGGAAAAGGTAATGAGCGCGGCCCCGGTAGATCAAAGCGAGCTCTCGGGGCTAGGGGGGCTCCTTTGACTAGGCCGAGACCTGGACATGCCGATTTTACTGGAATGCAAAAATACAATTTTGAAGAAGCAAGGCCCGTTTTAGAGCGAGCTAGCGCTCGTGAAACTGCCACAAGAGTGGCATTAGGCTCAATTGCTCAGAGTTTTTTGAGGAATCTTGGAATAGAGCTTGTTACGCATACCGTGGCAATCGGGCCGGTTCAGAATCTCGAACTTGCCCTGCCGAGGCCAAGTGATCGACAGATGTTGGACGAAGATCCCATGCGCTGTTTCGATAAGCCCGCATCCGAAAAAATGGTGGCTGAGATAGATGATTGCCACTCCAGTGGAGACACCGTAGGAGGAGTCGTGGAGACCCTGGTTTACGGCTGCCCACCGGGACTAGGTAGCTACGTCCACCACGATCGAAAGCTAGATAGTCAATTGGCGCAGGCGGTAATGGGGATTCAGGCCATCAAATCGGTCGAAATCGGGGATGGCCTTGAGACCACCAAGAGACGTGGATCCGTAGCCCATGACGAGATCATTCGCGAGGGCGAGTTAGCCCAACGAGTGACCGATCGAGCTGGTGGCATAGAAGGGGGAATGTCCAACGGCGAAATCATTAGAGTTCGTGCGGGCATGAAACCCATCTCTACAGTTCCTAAGGCTCTAAGAACCCTTGACACGAGCACCGGAGAGGCAGCAACCGCCCACCACCAAAGAAGTGACGTGTGCGCCGTGCCTGCCGCGGGAATAGTCTTGGAGTCCATGGTCGCGTTGGTAATGGCCAATAGCGTGATGGAGAAATTCGGTGGAGACTCAATTTCGGAAACTAAACGGAATTTGGAGTCATACCTCGAGAACATTCCCGCGGTGCTACGCTCCAGAATCGTCAAGCCGTAGTGCTCAACGCGGTCGTTCTCATCGGCCCAATGGGTTCGGGCAAAACGACCTTTGGTAAAAAGCTAGCCAAGGAACTCGGACTGCAATTTATTGATACGGATAAAAAAATAACCGCTCTCCACGGTCCTATCAGCAATTTGTTTGAAAAGATTGGAGAGCCTGCATTTCGCGATTTGGAGACCTCAGCCCTGAGAAGCGCCCTGGGTGAAGGTGGCATTATCGCAACTAGGGGTGGCGTAATTCTCAGTGAGATAAATCAAAAAATGCTGAAGGAATTTTGTGTTGTTTTTTTGGACACCAAGGCAGAGCACGTTATTGGTAAAATTTCGGTAGCCAAGCGCCCACTGCTGAAGGACAACCCGGAAAAATGGCAAGAGATTTACAACGACCGAATCGATCTATATCGAGCTGCGGCGGACCGCACCATTTTTACTGGTGGCAGATCCGTTAAGGCGGTAATGAACGAGCTTAGAAAGATTGTTGAAAAAAATGAGTAGTGCAATTATCGGCCGCGGCCTTCTCGGAGAGGTCGCGAACTCCCTTGACGGAGTAAAAAAAGTGCTGATAATTTTCCCTCAGGCACTGGCTGCTACTGCGGACCTGGTTCAAGAGGACCTTAAATCAAAAGGCTACGAGGCCCTATTAGCCGAAGTGCCTAATGCAGAAGATGCCAAGCGAATCGAAGTCGCAGCGTTTTGTTGGGGAATCATGGGACAGGCGGATTTCCATCGAAACGATGCGGTCATCGGGATTGGCGGTGGATCAACCACCGATCTTGCGGGGTTTGTGGCAGCGACTTGGTTGCGTGGAGTTCGGTCAATATTGATACCCACAACCCTTTTGGGGATGGTCGACGCGGCTGTCGGCGGTAAGACCGGTGTTAATACAGCAGAGGGTAAAAATTTGGTTGGGGCTTTTCACCTTCCTCACAAAGTAATCATCGACCTAGACACACTCGCTTCGCTGCCCCGTAACGAGCTAATCGCGGGCATGGCAGAGGTTGTTAAATATGGCTTTATCGCAGACCCATACATACTCGAAGCGATTGAGTCGGATCCGGCAGCTATTGATTCAAATTCCGACCTATTCGCCGAACTCATAACTCGTTCAGTTGCCATAAAAGAGCGAATAACCGCCGAGGACTTTCGCGAGTCTGGGGAGCGCGAAATTTTGAACTACGGACACACCCTTGGTCACGCGATAGAGCTCGTTGAGAGATATAAATGGCGCCACGGTGCTGCAATTTCTATAGGGATGGTTTTCGCGGCTGAGCTTGCTTTACTCTCGGGGCAGCTATCCGAAAAGGTTGTTGAAAGACACCGCACCATTTTTACTCAACTTGGACTTCCAACTAGCTACCGAGCGGATCGCTGGGACCAGTTGCTGGCCAATATGAGGCGAGACAAAAAATCGCGTGCCGGCTCACTGCGCTTTGTTATTCTTCAAGACATCGCAAAACCAACGATGCTGAATGCCCCAACACCCGAACTGCTTTTCACTGCATATCAAGCGATTGTGGAATAGCGTTTGATTATGAAGAAAGTTCTAGTGCTAAATGGACCTAACCTAAACCTTTTAGGTCAGCGCGAACCCGAGATCTATGGGCGAATCGACCTGGCTCAAATCAAGTCCGGCCTAGAGGATATCGCGCCGAATGAGGTCGAGATTGATCTAAGGCAGACAAATAGCGAAGCGGAGCTCATCGACTGGATCCATGAGGCATTCGCTCAAAAACTAGACGTAATCTTGAACCCAGCTGCATTTACCCACTATTCGTATGCACTCAGAGATGCTTGCTCAGCCCTAAGCGCCAATGGTCAAAAGCTAATCGAGGTTCACATCTCGAACCCACATGCAAGAGAAGAGTTTCGTCACACGAGTGTTATTTCTGGAGTGGCAACCGGCGTAATAGCGGGATTCGGGGCACAAAGCTATGCCCTCGCTCTCAAAGCGCTCTTAGCCAACTAGACTTCGCTAGGCGAATCAAGGAGACGCATGGCTACTTCAAATGATCTAAAAAACGGTATGGTGCTAAACCTAGAAGGACAGCTCTGGGCCGTAATCGACTTTCAGCACGTGAAGCCGGGCAAAGGTCCCGCTTTTGTACGAACCAAACTCCGCAATGTTTTGACCGGAAAAGTTAACGACAAGACCTTTAACGCGGGTATCAAAGTGGAAACCGCGAACGTCGACCGACGTGACATGCAATATCTCTATAACGATGGCGGCTACGTCTTCATGGACACCACGAATTATGAGCAAATCATTGTGTCCCCAGAGACCTTGGGGGATGTCTCCAATTACCTTCTAGAAAATCAAGTGGCCACAGTAGCCTTACACGATGGCAATCCGCTTTATGTGGAGCTCCCTCCTTCAGTGATCCTCGAAATCACATACACCGAGCCCGGATTGCAGGGCGACCGCTCAACCGGCGGCACCAAACCTGCGACTTTAGAAACTGGACACCAGATTCAAGTTCCTTTATTCATCGAAAACAACACCAAGGTCAAAGTAGACACCCGCAATGGGGACTATTTGGGCCGAGTTAGCGAATAGTTGAGCACGAGGACCAAGTCCCGAAAACGCGCGCTGGATGCACTTTATGCAGCCGGTGTGCGCGGTGAATCAGCGCTTTTGCTGCTTTCCGAAACAGCTTTAGAGGTAACAGGTCATCAAAACCAGGAACAGATCTTTGATTACGCTGAAACACTTTTGAACGGCTATCAGCAAAATGCCGCGCAAATAGATAATGAACTCACCATGCTCGCCGATAACTGGAGCATAGAAAGAATGCCCAGCATCGATAGGGCAATTCTTAGACTGGCAGCCTGGGAGATTCTTTATAACGATGAGGTTCCAGATGAGGTTGCAATTTCCGAGGCGGTAAATCTTGCGAGTGAGCTTTCCACTGATGACTCACCCAAGTTCGTGAACGGAGTCCTGGCGAGACTTGCCAAGGGGCGCCAGGCTCTCTAGCGAATGTTATAGTTTCCTAAGTTGTCCTTTAAATTCGTCCCGAGAGGCGAGGAAGGAGTGGTCATGAGCCATCGAGTAGTCCTGAGTTCTCAGGAAATTGAAAGAGCACTCAAGCGCATTGCGCATGAAATTTTAGAAGCAAATGAAGGCTCCGGGGACCTAATCCTTTTGGGTATCCCTACTCGCGGTGTGCCGATTGCTAATCGATTGACAGCAATTCTGAGGCAAATTGAGCCCGGCTACCAAGGCGAGCTGGGCACTCTCGACATCACAATGTATCGAGATGATTTATCCAATCAAGAGCGCGAAATTAGACCTACCTTACTGCCCGCAAGCGGCATTACAGACAAAGTCGTGGTTCTGGTGGACGATGTTCTATTTAGCGGTCGCACGATTCGCGCAGCACTTGATGCGCTGTCGGATTTCGGCAGGCCCAGACAGGTAAAACTTGCAGCATTAATAGACCGCGGACACCGAGAACTGCCGATTCGGCCCGATTTTGTTGGCAAGAATATTCCCACCGCTAAATCGGAGCGGGTAACTGTGCAATTAGTCGAGCATGATGACATAGATCAGGTGGTGATCGACTAGTGAAACATTTGATTTCGATTCGTGACCTAAACCCGCAATTGGCAATCTCCTTGCTAAACAGCTCTCAGCAACTTTCCCTAGTCAACGAGCGGGAAGTAAAAAAGTTTCCAGCGCTAAGAGGCAAGACCGTTGTGAACTTGTTTTTTGAAAATTCCACAAGGACAAGAATTAGCTTCGAGGTGGCGGCTAAAAGACTCAGCGCCGATGTGATTAATTTTTCAGCCGAGGCCTCAAGTGCCTCCAAGGGCGAATCTCTAAAAGACACCTCACAGACTCTCGAGGCGCTGGGTGCAGACGCAATAATCCTCCGCCATCCGCTATCTGGATCAGCACATGCACTTGCTAATCGCGGCTGGATTCGGGCAAGCATCATCAACGCCGGCGATGGCACTCATGAGCACCCGACCCAGGCACTACTCGATGCTCTGACTCTGAGGCAGTGCTTCGGGTTGGAAACCGATCTATTAGGCCTAAACGTATTGATTATTGGCGACATCATGCACTCTAGAGTCGCAAGATCAAACATCCTGCTGCTGAGAATGCTGGGTGCAAATGTCAGTGTTTCGGGGCCCAGCTCTTTGATGCCCGAGGGTGTGGCCGAGCTAGGTGCCACTGTCATCCCAAGCTTCGATGAGGCGCTGAGTCAAAAACCCGACGCCGTGATGATGCTTAGAGTTCAAAAAGAGCGAATCAGCGGGGAATACCTACCATCAATCAGAGAGTACGCCGCCAACTGGTCTCTGAACATAGAAAGATTGGTAAGGCTCAGTGATAATGCCGTCATCCTGCACCCCGGCCCCATGAACCGTGGGCTCGAAATCTATAGTGCCGCTGCAGATGACCCCCGCTCCAAGGTGCTGCAACAAGTCAAAAACGGACTAGCGGTTCGCATGGCTGTGCTTCACAGGCTCCTCTCTGGTGAGGATGAGAAATGAAGATTCTATTAAAAAATGTGACCCTACAAAATGGGGAGAAAAGCGACATCGAAATTGAAAATG
>JBDNID010000186.1:0-1553 GCA_041688475.1 Aquiluna sp. | reverse complement strand
TTATTCGTTTCCTAACTCTCCACCGCAGTTATAGATTGCAAGAACTAAGTTGTCCATCGCTTCGCGGTTCGAAGTCGAAACAAATCCCAGGTTGTAAACGGTAAAAATAAGCTCGGTGCCATCCGGAGCATTGGCAAACCCAGCGAGCGAATAACCGGTTCGAATCCAGCCGGTTTTTGCAGTAATTTGACCGCGCGCTTCAGTAAGCCTGGAACCCAAAGAGCCACCAGATCCGGCGACCGGCATGCCGCTCGCGATTGTTTTAAAAGAGCCGTAGTCAGCATTGACCAAAACCAATAAATCATTCACCAGCGAAGGTGTCACACCGCTATTTGCCGATAAACCAGAGCCATCAATCGCCCTAAAGCTTGCGAAGTCAAGCCCGGAATTCCCCAAAGCTCGCTTAAAACTCTCGGTTAGTGACCCAGAAGATCCACCGAGCCCAACATCTAGCGAGATAAGCCGCGCTAGCGCCTCACTCAAAGTGTTGTCGCTCACCTTGAGCATGTAGTTGATCCACTCGCCGATTGGTCTTGATTCAACCTTCGCAATCTCAATCGCATCGGCCGGGGTCTTGGCTTTTTGAATTACCGCTTTAGAAGCGCTCTCGCCAAGTGACTGCAGGAACCAGGTCCCAGCCCTTGCGACAGGGTCTGCACTTCTTTTTGAGTCCTTACTCGCGGGATTATCTCGATCGCCGTCGACCTGCAATGAGGAAACCGGGGACATCCACCCCTCGCTCAGACCGCGAACCTTGTCCCAATCGGGGTGGTATTCACCAGAGGCGCCGCCGAATAACGTGCTATCAAGCACAATCTTTGAAAAAGTCTGGGTTCTCGACCAGGTTTTGATTTGCTTGGCTAAAGTGTCGAGCTTTGGGGCATTTCGATATACCGATTGGGAATTGCCATCGGTGCGAGAAAGAGTCGGGTCGCCGCCACCAACCAAATACAAAATACTTGGGTCTTGAGCGTCCACATAAACCCGGGTCGCAACTCTATAGTCGGGACCCAGTGTTTCTAGAGCCGCAGCGGCCGTGAAGAGCTTTAGCACCGAAGCCGTGCGGGCCGGAATGTTTGAACCTCGATCGAATAGCACTTCGCCGCTTGATGCATTGCGAACCTGTGCCTGCAAAGTCAGGATGCCTTCTGAGGTCTCAGCTTCTTGCACCGAACACTTTTCCACCTCGGGGATTATTTCCGAAGCGGTGGGAGAGGCTGCTGCGGTTGGGGCACTTGAGGCCGACTCGCTGATGACTAGGTCTTCTGGACTGGAGTCTTCACCCGAGGTTAGCGGGGCCCAAAAAATCACCGTTAGAGCTAGCAGACCTGCTACTAAGCCACCCGCTATGCCATAAATTGCTTGCTTCACTAATACCTGCCTAAGCTTCTAGGTATGAAGTTTATGCGCCTTTTGATAACCACGGCAGCCTTACTAATGATCGCACCTAGCGCCAGCGCTCATGAGGAACTGGTTGAATTTTCCCCGGCTGAAGGCGAAATAGTTCAAGCCGGTCTAGTTGAGATCTCTCTGACTTTTAGCGATGACCTAAT
>JBDNID010000185.1:0-3796 GCA_041688475.1 Aquiluna sp. | reverse complement strand
CGTTTCTTAAGGTGTCTTATTTGAAAAACGAATCCCAACTGAAGTGATTGCCACCTTGCTAAGGTGATTAAATGCGCGCTGTTCAAATAAGAAATGCTGGTGGGCCCGAGGCTCTTATAGCTCTCGAGATTTCTACCCCAAAAATAAACAGCACCGAGGTTTTGGTGCGCAATGATTTCGCCGGAGTCAACTACATAGATGTCTACCAGCGAAGCGGGATGTATCCGATGAGCATGCCCGTCACTTTGGGCCTTGAGGGTGCTGGTGAGATTGTGGCTCTCGGTGATTCGGTGACCGGTTTGAAAATAGGTGATTGCGTCGCTTGGGGCTGGGCTAAGGGCAGCTATGCGGAATATGTCGCTGTATCGCAGGACAGTGCAGTCCTCATCCCGGCAGGCATAAGCACCCAAGTTGCTGCTTCAGCCATGATGCAGTGCACCACCGCTCACTATCTAGTAACCAGTGTTTACCAGGCTAAAAGCGGTGACACCGCATTGGTTCATGCGGCCTCGGGTGGAGTTGGGTTAATTCTTTGCCAGATGCTTAGCACCCGAGGGGTTAGGGTCATTGGCACGGTTTCGAATTCAGAGAAGGCGGAGCTAGCGAAAAAGGCTGGGGCTTCGGAAGTTATTCGCTACGACCAGGTCGATTTTGCGGCTTCTGTGTACGAAATTACTAAAGGAGAAAAATGCGAGGTCGTCTACGACGGGGTAGGGGCTAGTACTTTTGAAGGCAGCTTGCAGTGCCTGAAGCCTCGGGGGACCTTGGCTCTATTCGGAGCTGCTAGCGGAGCAGTTCCGCCCTTTGATTTGCAGCGACTGGGCGGGCTTGGGTCACTAGTGATAACTCGCCCGACGATTGCCCACTTCATAAGTTCTAAAGAGGAGCTTTTATGGCGAACCTCCGAAATCTTCGAAGACATCGAATCTGGGAGGTTGAAGATTGAGGTCGGAGGTATTTATAGTCTGGAAGATGCGCATCAGGCCCATAAGGATCTTGAATCAAGGGCAACCAGAGGCAAGCTGCTGCTAAGAATTTAAACCGCCCTTTTCCCGTGGTCCTGAACTTGTGAACTCTGCGGCATCAGGGCTGGTTCTTGAATTACCCTTTAGATGTGAGTGCAACCGCAAAAATCAAGAACGGCTTCGAGCCCAAGATTTGCGAGCGCTGCGGCAGGGGTTTTGAGTGGCGCAAGAAGTGGGCCAGAGATTGGGAGAACGTGAAGTACTGTTCGGAAAAGTGCAAGCGTTGAAAAGTAGCGATTCCTTCGAGCGGATCCTGCTAATACCGTTTGACCATCTGAATCTTGAGCGTGGAGTCCTAAAGACGGCAAATTCCAAGACCGATCTGATTTTGTTTGTGCAGTCAGAGCGCATGACCTCGAGCCGCAACTGGCATAAAGAGCGCTTATTCTTTCTTATTTCTTCCGCCAAACATTTTGCCAAAAAGCTAGAAGATATGGGCTTCACCGTTTGGTTTATTGAAGCACCAACGACCATTGAAGGCATTAGTCAGGCCAAGGTAAAGCTCGGGGAGCTCCCGGTTATCTGCGCCGAGCCGTCATCCTTCAGGCAATACACCCAGCTCAAAGAAGCGGGCGTGGAGTTTGTGCAAAATGACTTTTTTCTAACATCAAGAGAGCTATTTAGGGATTGGGCTGATTCTCAAAAAACTTTTGTCATGGAGAACTTTTATAGAGCGCAAAGAGTTCGTCTGGGTATCTTGGTTAAAAAAGGCAAGCCCGAGCAGGACCGCTGGAACTTTGACGCGGAGAATCGTTTGCCACCGCCAAAAAACTACACCTGGCCGGAACGATTAGCCCAAGAGCGCGATGAGATCGATTTAGCTGTGGCCAAGGCCCTTGATTACGAACCCACCGACACTTGGGCTACCACCCGAGAGGGTGCTCTTAGGCAACTGGATCATTTTTTAGAACATCATCTAGCGGGTTTCGGTCCTTACGAGGATGCTGTAACTCTGGATGAATGGTCTTTGCACCATTCACTCTTGAGCCCATATCTAAATAACGGCCTCATCACAGCGGCTGAGGTTGTGGCAGCAGCGGTCAGAAAATACGAGCTTGGCACGGCCCCCATCGAGTCGGTAGAGGCGTTTGTCAGACAGATTATTGGCTGGCGTGAATACATCAACGGCATGTATTGGTTTTTGGGAGCCGACTACCAAAAGCTCAATGGTTTGAATGCGGAGCAAAAACTGTTGCCGCTCTTTCAAGATTCAACAAAAACGAAGATGAATTGTGTCAGTAAAGTCGTCGAGCAAATTGAAACCAGAGCCTGGACCCATCACATTCCAAGGCTCATGATTTTGAGCAATTTAGCCCTTGTGACTGGAACCAACCCGCAAGAGTTTTTAGATTGGATGCGCGAGAACTTTGTTGATGCAACCCAGTGGGTGATGGTGCCAAACATCATCGGCATGGGAGTGCATGCCGATGGCGGCAAGCTTATGACCAAGCCTTATGCAGCGGGGGGCGCCTACATCAACCGCATGACCCAATATTGCAAAGGTTGCGTTTATGATCCCAAGAAGCGAGCGGGCGAAGATGCTTGCCCTTTCACCACTTTGTATTGGGATTTTCTGGATAGACATAAAGACGAGTTCAAGAAAAACCACCGCATGAGTCAGCAGGTCCATGGGCTGAATAGGCTCTCTGATTTGCCGGAACTTAGAGTTCGAGCTCAGGAAGTTTTGGAAGGATTAGCCAAAGGATTGGTTTAGCTAATTGAGCTAGTTCGAAGGAGGAGCTAATGGGAAAAAAATCAGAACAAGAGTCGGTTTGGGATTACCCAAGACCTCCGCGACTTGAAGAGGTGTCTCAGCACCTGAGTGTTAGCCATGCCGGCAAAGACATAGTCTCAACCAATAAGTCAGTCCGGGTGCTGGAGACTTCTCACCCACCAACTTATTACCTACCCATAACTGACTTCGCTCCCGGGGTGCTTATTCAAAGCGCTGGCGAAACTTATTGCGAGTTCAAGGGCGTGGCCAGCTACTTTGATTTACTGATTGAGGACCGTCTTATTCCAAGGGCTGCCTGGACCTACAAAAAACCAAACCGGGGCTTTGAAAAGCTTCTGGGCAAGGTAGCGATCTACGCCTCGAAGGTAGACGAGTGCTACGTGGGTGAAGATTTAGTTCAGTCCCAAGAGGGTGATTTTTATGGGGGCTGGATAACCTCAAACATTAAGGGCCCATTTAAGGGTGCCCAGGGAACTATGGGTTGGTGAAAAAACCCCAGCGCCTAGTCGGCTGCTAGCAACCCAATTTGACGGCGCAGAACCACAGAGTCCCAGGCATCAAAGCCGGAGACGACCATACCGTTACTAATTCGGTCAATCGATACCCCGTCAACCTCAATCCGATTGCCAGTTGCAGCAGCTCCCCAAAACTCTCCGCTGTGGGTGCCGGTGAGAATCCAGCGAGTAACAACAGTGCTGGTCTCGCTATCGGCAATTAGCTCTTGGACGGCGAAGTTCAGATCTGGAAAGCCGATCCGCCAGTTCTTCCATTGCTCGCGAAAGCTCTCGCGGCCAATGCCAAACTGCGGGTCATTGCCGCTAGCGTCTTCGGCAATAAAGCGATCGATTGCGCTCTCATCTGACTGGTTCCAGATTTGATCAAAGAAATCTTGCGCAATTCTTTTGAGTTCTGCGTTGGTGTGCATTTTGATACCCGTCTGAGTCGAAATTGAGAATTGATAAAAAGTTTGACCCCATAGCCAGTCATCTTTCTGATAGCTAAGTCTGGCACGGTGAAAGATTTGATAGGGCCACAT
>JBDNID010000184.1:0-1943 GCA_041688475.1 Aquiluna sp. | reverse complement strand
TTTGAACCCCTGACCCCCTGCATGCCATGCAGGTGCGCTACCAGCTGCGCCACAGGCCCTTGAGCTAGAGCAGTCTACACATTTATTTGTCTAAAGGCACAACCGGGCAATCCAACCAGAGCCTTTCAAGACCATAGAACTCACGCTCTTCCTGGTGCATCACGTGCACAATAAGATCGCCAAAATCAATCAATATCCAACGACCAGCCGCCCTGCCCTCGCGTGCCTTTGTCTTAACTCCGAGTTTAAAAAGCTCGTCCTCAACGTTGGAGGCAATGGCCTGCACCTGGCGCTCATTATCAGCAGAGACCATAAGAAATATTTCCGCTAAGACGAAAGGCTCCGACACATCAAGCGCGACTAGATTCTCACCCAACTTGTCTTTAGCTGCAACGGCCGCTGCCTGGGCAAGTTCAATGGTTTCTTTACTGGTTGGCAAAAAGTGTCCTTTATACGAGATTCATGATTGTTATGGTGGCAATGAATGCGGCAATTACCATACCGAGAGCAATTGTTGCTAGCGCCCATTTGCGCCACCAACCCTTGCGCAAAACTGTTTTTGGAACCACTCCCACATCTAGCCGAGCGCCAATCAACTCAAGAGCACTAATCGGCTCCACGATTGAAATCTTTCCCGTTACCGCATCCTGGCGGTCAAAGTTATCAAGAGCCTTACCATCCAGCGAACCAGAGATGGTGTCGGATGCCGTGTCAGTTAGAACCAAAATAGAGCCGGTGATTGTGATCTCACCAGTTTCAATTGGGAGCGATATTGCCTCGGGGGCTATCGGAAGAATAATTGAATGAGTGCTGGGCTCCGAAAATAAGTTAGTGCCTCTAAAATTCACACTGGGTATTTCAACTTCTGGAATTTGAACATCCGAAAGCTCCTCAGAAAGAGCATCTTGAATAACCTCAACGGGCTCCATCTTTCGAAACAAATTGGTAGAAGAGTCGAAAATGCCCTCTTCCCTAGCCTCAGCCTGACGGCGTTCTTTGCGAGACATGAAATGTTGAGGCTGAGTCTCGACTGAATCGGAAATCGAGTCATCCAGACTGCCATGAAGATTAAGTATCTCTGAGTCGGGTTGAGCCTCGGAGCTACGCGGAGCAATCTGAGCTATGGCATGGCCAGCGCGTTCTGCTTCTCGTAGTTGCCTTCTGGTCTTAAGCTCTGTCAACTTACACCGCCGTAAAGGCCGTGTTTACCGATGTACTGCACAACCCCGTCCGGGACAAGGTACCAAATGGGTTTGCCAGTGTTTGAACGTTCTCGAACAGCTGTTGAAGATATTGCCATGGCGGGCACTTCTAAAACTGACATTCTGGCGCCGGGAGCGTCGGGTAATTCCAAAGTGTGGCCCGGCCTGGTGACTGCAACAAAGTGGGCCAGAGACCAAACTTTATCAATTTGCTTCCAAGCCAAAATCTGAGCAATCGCGTCGGATCCTGAAATGAAAAAAAGGTCGGAGTCCGGATGTGAGGCTGAAATTTCCGTCAAAGTATCTATGGTGTAAGTGGTGCCGGGTCTGTCTAGATCCACCCGGCTTACGGTGAAGTTGGGATTTGCGGCGGTGGCAATAACCGTCATTAGATAGCGGTGCTCGGCACTGCTCACAGTTTTTTTATGCCACGGAACCCCGGTCGGCACGAAAATAACTTCATCCAATTCGAAGGCGTTCGCGACCTCGCTGGCCGCGACCAAGTGACCGTTGTGGATGGGGTCGAAGGTTCCGCCCATCACGCCAATTCGCGGTCTCTTGGTTACCATAAGGACTTAGTGCTGAGCCCCGGTGCTGCTGCTCTTGTGTGAATTACGATTTGCAAGATCACGATATGACCAAGTAATAGCTCCCAGAAGAGCAAAGATTCCAAAGGCAAGGACACCGAACATGATTCCTGGTATTGGCAAGGGATTAACTATTTCGGCTGCTAAGAGTATT
>JBDNID010000183.1:0-6106 GCA_041688475.1 Aquiluna sp. | reverse complement strand
TGCGCCGGATAATCCAGGGCTCCGACGCCGACTATGCAGCCCTGACCCCTTGTGAGCCTTGGAACCGAGTGCACAGTGCCTATACCGCCAGGATTTGTGAGTGAAATCGTCGTGCCAGCGAAATCCTCGGCTGTGAGCTTATTGGCCCTAGCTTTTTTCACAAGCGCTTCATAAGCGAAGAGAAATTCGGAGAAGTTAAGTTGCTGAGCTCGTTTGATGTTCGGAACTAGCAGTGCTCTAGAGCCATCAGGCTTAGGGATGTCGATTGCCAGGCCAAAGTTGATATTAGCTGGGGAAATAAGCGCTGGTTTGCCATCTACTTCATCGTAAAAAACGTTTTGGCTTGGGAACTCCTTGAGTGCCTGAACCACTGCATAGCCAATCAGGTGCGTGAAGGAGATTTTGCCACCACGAGTGCGATTCAGGTGTGAGTTGATAACGATGCGGTTATCAATCATGACTTTTGCCGCGACCTGGCGAACACTAGTCGCGGTTGGCATAGAAAGTGAGGCATCCATGTTGGTAGCCAGGGTTTTTGACATTCCGCGCAGGATTGTTATCTCGGGATCATCGCTGGATGCTCGGTGGCAATCGGAATTGCGCCGGTAACCGGCAGGTCTGCCGGAACTGGAGCGGCTTTTGGAGCCTTGTCAGTGGTCTTGGCTATCGGGATTGTTATTGCTTCAGTCGGGGGCGCGGGGGCATCGGCATCGAATGCCTGAACAACAGTTGAGTCGGTGTCGATAATGGTTATTGATCCAGTAACTGGTTCGACATAATCCAAATCACCAGTCGGTATAGCAGGAGTGACCGCTTGCAGATCCCCTTGAGTCAGGTGGTAGCGCTCGAGTATTTGCCACCATGACTTGTCGACCGAGTCCGGGTTCACTAGCCACTGGCCATACATCTCGGCAACTAACCACTCGTTGGCACCGAAATCTGATTGCGAATTGTGACTGTCGTTATCCGACAAGGCTGCCCCTTTGAACGAAAACTTTTACAAAATCCCTCCGAGTCTAACGCGTTAGAGGGCTATAGTAAGTACACTGATGGAGCACGATAAACCTAAGACCCTAAAGGCAAGCGCGTGAGCGACTACCTTCTTTTAGCCGTTGGTCTGGCACTAATCTTTGGCACTGGCTTATTCGTGGCAAGCGAATTTTCCCTCATTAACCTAGAGCGAATTGAACTGGAAGCTCGCCGAGAAGATGGCGAAAAAGGCTTGGATCTTCCAATCGCCGCCCTAATTAAAACTTCCACGCACCTTTCTGCCGCCCAGCTGGGAATCACGCTGACCACGCTTTTGACGGGGTTTGTCGCGGAGCCCTCGCTCTCGAGGCTGCTCAGTCCCTGGCTTAGCACCTTCGGGCTCGAAGAGGGGGCAATTTCGGCCATTGCTTTGGTTTTAGCTATGACTATCGCCACAATATTTTCTTTTTTGATAGGCGAATTGGTCCCGAAAAATATGGCATTGAGTGAGCCGCTCAAAGTTCTAAAACTGGTAGTCCGTTTTCAGACCGGTTTCACTTGGGTGTTTGGACCGATTGTGAAAGTCCTAAATGACAACGGAAATTGGTTGGTTCGAAAATTCGGAGTGGAGCCCAGGGAAGAGCTGTCGAGCGCTAGGACGGCTCAGGAATTAGCCTCTTTGGTTAGAAGAAGCGCTCACCTGGGTTCCTTGGAAAAAGACACAGCCCAGCTTTTAGAAAAAACCATATCGATGTCCACTTTGGTAGCCAGTGACATCATGACCCCCCGCCCAAAAATGTATTCGTTGGAGCGCGACCAAACCGCCCAGGACTTGGTTAGCCTGGCCAAATCCACTGGTCACTCAAGATTCCCAGTGACCGGAGAAGATTCTGACGACATCGTCGGTGTGGTGCACCTAAAGCGTGCAGTCTCTGTGCCATTCGCCAGAAGAGACCAGGTGCCAGTTAGCGCCCTAATGATTGACCCAATTCGCGTCCCAGAAACCATGTCACTTGACCGACTTATTCTGCAATTGCGGGGCAGGGGACTGCAGTTCGGGATTGTGGTTGATGAATACGGCGGCACCGCAGGAATTGCGACTTTGGAAGACGCGGTAGAGGAGCTGGTTGGCGAGCTTGCCGACGAGCATGACCGTTCAAGAAGCGGCATTTCTCGATACGCGAATGGCTCGATGACTTTTAGCGGGCTAACCAGACCTCTAGAGCTGGCCGAGTTCGGGATCCTGGTTATCGAGGACGATGATTACGACACCATCGCAGGTTTTCTGATGTCCGAACTTGGCGAAATACCAGAGGTTGGAAATCAGGTCGAGATTGCTGCGGGAGTGCTAAGCGTGCTGCGAATGGATGGTCGCCGGGTGGATCAAGTGAAATTCACGCCATCGGATCCAAATCTCGAGGCGGATGGCGAATGAGCGATTTGATTGGGTTGGTTTGGCTCGTAGTGTTACTTGCGAGTAATGCATTTTTCGTGGGCGCCGAATTTGCAATCATATCTGCCCGTCGCGCTCAGATTGAGCCTCTTGCGGAGGCCGGCAATCGAGCTGCAAAGATTACCCTGAAGGGCATGGAGCAGGTTTCTTTGATGCTTGCCACTGCGCAGCTAGGAATCACGGTTTCATCGCTATTGATTCTGGTTATCGCTGAGCCCGCAATCCACCACCTACTTGAAATACCTTTTTCGGCCATCGGGCTGAGCTACGCGGCAGCCTCTGTGACCTCGTTCATAATTGCGCTTTTGATAGTTACCTACCTGCACGTGGTGCTCGGGGAAATGCTGCCTAAAAACCTAGCAATCTCGGTGCCCACCAGAGCCTCGCTTCTTCTCACCCCGATTCTTTATTTCGTTTCTCAGGTTGTGAAGCCGCTGGTCTGGTTCATGAATACGATCTCGAACGGGATCCTGCGGCTCTTTGGCTTCCAGCCGAGAAACGAGGCGGATAGCGCCTTTACGTTAGAAGAGGTCGGGGACATTGTGACCGAGTCAACCCGTGAGGGAATGTTGGCAGATGGTTCAGGTGCAATTTCCAAGGCTTTCGAATTCACGGAGAAGGTAGTGGTTGACATCGCAGTGCCAATTAAAAACCTGCTCACCCTTGAAATTGGGACAACGGCGGCAACGCTCCAGGCCATGGTTGCCGAGCACGGCTTTAGCCGCTACCCGGTCATTGATAAGAACCAGGAAATTATTGGTTATTGGCATCTAAAAGACGCTCTAGCAGAATCCGAAATCCAGATGGAGTTACCTCTTCCAACCAAAAAACTGCGCGCTATGATCTCTATCCCTGAGACTCTGGACTTAGAGGATGCGCTGGCTCAAATGCGAAAGGCAGGGGCCCATATTGCCAGGAGCTTTGCGGCCGACGGATCTATCGTGGGGTGTTTATTTTTAGAGGATATAATCGAAGAATTGGTCGGCGAAATCGAAGACGTGACCACTCGCTAAGCTCATTTTTTGCTCCGCATTTATTACTGCTTTACGGCGCACTCTTGAATATTAGGCCACCGGCCACTTTCCACGTTCGTACTGAGATGGCCAGCTGACTTCTTCGCCCAGCTCGTGGGCAGCCCGAAGAGCAAAATAGGGGTCTCTAAGAAACTCCCTGCCCACCATCGCGATATCCACTTCGCCGGAAGCAAGAATATTTTCGGCCTGTGCGGCATCGGTGATCTGACCAACAGCTATCACATCGGCCTGAGTCGCTTTTTTGGCACTCTGAGCGAAACCAACTTGATAGCCGGGGCCGGTCGGAATTTTGACTCCAGTAACGAGCCCTCCAGATGAAAGATCAAATAGGTCAACGCCCAATTCTTTGCACCAAATAGCGACCTGGTTCGTTTGTTGTTGGTCCCAGCCACCCTCCACATAATCGGTTGCGCTGAATCGAATCATGAGCGGCATGGCCTCTGGAACAACCAGCCTTATGGCCTTTACTATTTCGGTCAAAAATCGGGCTCGGTTTTCCAGCGCGCCACCATATTCATCAGTTCGATGATTGGTTATCGGCGATAAAAACTGGTGAATCAGATAGCCGTGAGCAGCGTGGATTTCGATGGCATCAAACCCTGCCAACACGGCATTCTGGGCCGCCTTGGCAAAGTCCTCTATCAGCCCCAAAACCTCAGCAGTCTCGAGCTTTCTGGGAGCGGCATAACCCTCAAAGGCGACATCGGTAGCCGAATAGGTTTTCCACCCACCCTGGGATTCACCCAGCGTTTTATTGCCCTGGCCCATCGAAGCCTTGCGCCCAGCATGGGCCAATTGAATAGCACTTTTAGAGCCTTGCTCGCGAATAAAGTCTGTGATGACCTTCCAGGCCTCGACCTGCTCCTGGTTCCATATTCCCGGACACCAGAGACTTATGCGACCTTCGGGATTTACCGCGCTTGCCTCGGCCATCACTAAGCCAGCGCCACCGACTGCCCGAGAGCCCAGGTGCACCAGGTGCCACTGTCCGACTACGCCATTTTCTTGCATGCACGAATACATGCACATAGGGGATACCCAGAGTCGATTCTTAATTTCAAGATTTCGTATTTTTATGGGGCTGAAAAGTTTGCTCATTGCGGTAATTTCTCTAACTTTGGGTTTGCCAGAACGATAAACAGTCCAAGCACTACCCCCCAGCCTATGGCCACATCAAGTGGAACGAAATTCGTTAGTAATCCTATGATGGAGGGCCCGGCAAGGCCTCCGATATAAGTTATGCCGACAACTCTGGCCATATTCCTGCCCGAGTGACTTGCTTCACCAATCTCGCCGGCGGCGGCAAAAAGCTGCGGAACAACCCCCGAGACCCCTAGGCCCAAGAGGAACCACAGGGCAATTGAGACCGAAGGGTTCGGGGCAAACGCCTGGGCTAAAATTGCAATCGCAGCCATCAGGGATCCCCATTTGATGATGAATCCGCGACCCTGTTTTTCCACTATCCGGTCGATGAAAATGCGCCCAAGAATCATCCCAATGTTGAAAGCAATTAATCCCAAGGTGGCAGTGGCAAGGCTCAGGCCTTGGATGTCAATCAGATAAAGCGCCGACCAGTCGTGGGCGATTCCTTCGATGATTGCGCCTGAAGCAGCCATTAGGCCGGCCAGTATTACAAAGCCGAAAACCCTACGATTTGCCTTTGTTGAGAGCCTATTTCGCGCCTTTTGGGTCTTTTGCGCATTTGGATTATTGGGCAAAAGCCAATTTGCTATTACAAGTCCGATGAGAGCCAGTGTGCCACCAGCCACCGGCAAAGTTTGACTCTGAGACAATCCGGCTTGAATAGTCAGGAATCCAATACCAGCTCCAACCAATCCGCCTACTGACCAAAAGAGGTGGAAAAAAGTAAAGATTGGTCGGTTATTGGCTTTTTCGACCTGCAGAGCCGCTGCGTTCATGGGCACATCAATCCCGGCCAGTCCAAAACCGATTCCGATCACTGCCAAGCCGAGCCAAAATGGGGTTTCTGCTAACGCGGGACCAAACAGAGACAGGCCGATCGCCACGCTCCCGATTCTTGCCGTGGTTTTGGCTCCAATGTGGTCAATCATCCAGCCCGCGACTTGCATTGCCGCGAACCCACCCAGCCCCGAGAGCATCAGCAAAAGACCGAGGGTCGAGTAATCGATGCCTACTGTTTTGAGTACTAATGGGATGTGCACGGCCCAGAGCGCCAAAGCAATGCCACCAGACAGGAAAAAGAAGGAGACGGCAATTTTGGGTTTCAATAAGCTCACGCCGCTATGTTAGGGCGCTAATAGAACCTTTAGCTCGCCGCTTACGGCTTTAATCTCGATTAGGAAGCCATCGTGGCCAAACTCACTTGAAATCACTCTAAGTCCGCCTCCCACCAATTGCCCTGAAATCCCCGCTGCAATGACTTCTTGACCGCTGACCGGGAAAAGCCGGTCGCTATCCACGCCCAAAACTAAGGTGGGGCAAGTAATTTTCGCAAGCGCCATCTCGGTGGACTCTCGTCCTCTGGCGACATCGTGGGAGTTCATAGCGTTCACCAGGGTGATGTAGCTATTCGCGTCAAAGCGACGAACGAACTTGTTTCCGTGAAAATCTAGATAGCTTTCAACCGCATATTTTCCGGCGTCATTGATTGGGCTCACCTTGGATTGCC
>JBDNID010000026.1:0-2847 GCA_041688475.1 Aquiluna sp. | reverse complement strand
GCCTCTGCCATCCACTGCGGGTGGAAATCTAAGTTGGCATCCAGTAGCGCCTCGTGGTAGCCGGTCTTGCGCAAATATGGCTGGTGAAAAGGCATCTGAGTTTCCGGAGTGCCGGCAATCATGCCAATTTCGGTGTGCCCAAGAGAGATTAGGTGCTGGGTGGCAAGCCTCCCGGCCCCCTCATCGTCTATTGAAATTGACCTTGCCCCTGGGATTGGGCCTCCAATGCCAACGATTGGTTTTTTTATTTCGCTAAGTCTTTTAAGTTCCTGCTCGGTGAGCTTCACGGCCACCGTGAGTACGGCATCTACCCGCTTGCGCAATACCAAGTCTTCGAAGATCATTTTGCGGTGCGTGATGCCACCTGAGAGGCTGTAAAGGGTTACGTCATAGCCGCGACTAATCAGTGCGTTCACCGCGCCCTCCAGGACATTCGAGAAGTACCAGCGGTCGATAAAGGGCATCACAACGCCGATGTTCTTGGATCTTCCGGTGGCAAGGCTGTAGGCGGAGGAAGAGGCCACGTAACCAAGTTCCTGGGCCGCCTTAAGGACTTTCTCACGAGCCCTGGCTGAAACGTGAGCTTTGCCGTTGAGCGCCCTTGAAACGGTGGCTGTTGAAACCCCAGCCCGCTGCGCTACTTCAATAATTCCGACCATTTGTAAAAATTGTAAACCCTGGCAATTCCTTTTGCTTGGGTTTTTAAATGCTGAGATGAATCAGAGTGACTTTGCAGAGCACAAAGCTCCTAAATTGCCCTGAAGGCCGGGCTCAAGAGTCCTTCTCGCTGCGGCAGATATCGAAATAAACAAAGAACTAGACGCTTGGAGACTGCTTCTGGCTTATAGACCCAGTCATAAGGGAAGTTAGAAAGCTGGAAGGATTAAGCAATCAGTCGGTTTCGACTGTTCCGCTCAATTACCTACTCGTAATTACTTCTGTTCTAAAAAAGTTGGAGTTCAGATACAAGTCGACTGAGATCTTGTAACCGACGCCCACGAATCTGATCTGCCTTGAGTAGTTGAAGTTTTTGTACTTAATGATTGGATCTTGAACCAACCACTTGCCTGCGATTCTCGCAGAGAGCTTCTGGCCCATAAGGTCCTTGGTGTAAAGGGCTAGGTGACCCTTGAATGTTCCAACGGTCACTTTGCCAGAGACTGTAATTGGGATATTCAGGACAATCTGCTTGCCATCCAGATCGGTTGTTAGAAGCTGCAAGGTGTGTTCGCCTGGCAAGATGCTTGCCGGTAAGACCATCGAAGTTGCAAAGGAGCCATCGGCCAAAGTCTGAATTTCGCCAATGAAGGTCGGCTCGGAGAAGACGTAAACCGAAACCTTGGTCCTTGAATTTAGACCTGTTCCAGAAAAGGCAGCTTTTGAGCCTATTTGGAAATCCAGTGTTAGCTTCTCGGGAATTGGCTTTGATTGACCGCCTATAAGCTCCGCTTTGATTTCAACCTTCCAAGCGCCCGATGAGGCAATCAACTTCTCCCTCGGAGCATTAGCGACGATGGTGACCTTTTCGGCTGAGCCTGCAATCGTCCCCGCCGGTTGAGTAACCCTATTAGCCGGCACTACCGGATTCACTCTTGGTGCTGGCGTCACTGTAGGTAATGTTTGATCTGGCCTCAAAGGCTCGTTGGGTAGTGTCGTCTGCGAAGGGCCCGAAGGCGCACGCGGTGGTGTTGCGACTGTAACTGAGTCACGGGAAGTCCCGGTTAGGATGCGTGAACAAATTTCAGAGCCGACTTTAATGCAGGTCACTGTCGCGGTGGTAAAGGTATTGGCAGGCAATCCGAACACAGTGATTACTCCGGTACTGCTGATTCTGACCGACCCTAAAGTAGCGCTCCCACTCCAGGCGAAGCTGTCATCGAAGTTTGTGATGGTTGTTGTGAAGCCATCAGCAGTGGCAGTCACCGAACTCATTGTTGGGATGAAAGCTGAATTGAGTGAATTTGCCGTAACGATGTGAGAACCAGTCTCTGAGCCAATCTTAGTAGAAGTGATTGTTGCGGTAGTGAGGGTATTAGCAGCTAAGCCGGACACAGTGATTACTCCGGTACTACTGATTGCAACCAATCCGGGAGTAGCAGTTCCGCTCCAGGTGTAGCTGGAATCGTAGTTTGTGATGGCGGCCGTGAAGCCATCAGCTGTGGCGGTTACCGAACCAATTGTTGGTGTTTTGGCTGGGCTTAGTGGTGGTGGGGTAATTGTTATTGCCCCAGCTCCAAAGATCACATAGCTGTTTTTTGAAAAAATGTGGCCCTGAACCCGAACATCCGCACCGAAACTCACATAATCGGTCGCCAGTACGTTCCCCTGAAGGATTGTCTTGGCCCCCAGAATCAGGTGGGTTCCGGTGAAAAAGAATACGTTGCTTGCTCTGGCTCCATTTACTAGCACCACCTGGCTATCTGCAGCGGACACTAAGTACGTGGGGCTCTTGATGATGAACACCGCATTTGAGTCGCCTCCGGCATCTAAGGTCAAGGTGCCAGCGAGATTCAAGAAATCACTCGCTGCTGCCGAGTAAACCCCAGGTAATAAAGTTTTGCCGCCGAGCTCTCTGACAATTTCTAAGCCAGTGCGATTCGCGGCGTCAGATATTGCCAAATCTAAATCGGTCTTGCCGGCGCTGAATGCCGGGGCTAATGGTTGGGTGTGGGCCTGTGTTCCCGAAATGGTGGTTGGGTCACCGAGGGTTATTGCCGCCCCGGTATGGAGGCTTCCAGTGATTGTGTTGCTGGCGCCGGTTGTGATGGCCCCTCCGGCATAGAGGTTGCCGGTGATTGTGTTGCTGGCGCCGGTTGTGATGGCCCCTCCGGCTCCGAGGCTTCCGGT
>JBDNID010000182.1:0-3134 GCA_041688475.1 Aquiluna sp. | reverse complement strand
TTTGGAGCCCGGACGTTCCTCGGCAATGCCGCGACCGTCTAGCCGACCCATCTCCAGTAGAGCCTAACCAACCCTGAGGTGCTCACAAGCATTTAGGCAAAAGACTTCCGCTAGATCTTGACCAAAGAATCGGTAAATACTTATTGAGGCAGGGTCAAACTGAAGGCTCCAATACGCCGAAGTGGATGCCCCCATGGCTTGTTTCGCTATCGCCCGAGACGGCATCATGTGGCTCACGATTGCAACAGACTTCCCTCGATTGTTTTCTATAAGCTCTGCAAGCGCTCCCAAAACTCGAATCTCAAGATCATTCACAGACTCTCCCCCGTGAGGTGCATGGTTGATGGAACCTCTCCAGCTGGCTACCTCGCTGGGAAACCTAGCATCAACTTGCTCCATTGAAATTCCGTCCCAGTTGCCAAATCCAATCTCACGCAACCGAGCATCCGCGGTAATTGGGAGATTGAACACCTCGCCAATAGCACTTGCAGTCTGAGTGGTTCTGAGTTGAGTCGAATGATGGACTCGGGCAAGCTCGGGCAGTTCGAAATGGAGTAGAAGCTGCTCTATGGCTCTGGCCGCTCGCTGAACCTCCGTAAACCCGAGTTCACTAAGAGTTGGATCCTCCCCGTTTGAGCCAGAAATCAGCCCCGCCTCAGTGTGCTTTGTGTGGCCATGACGAATCACAACGACTGTGGTTGGTTCGATGACTTGCCTTGGCGCTCTTACGCTTTTAGGTTGAATTGCTGACAGCTCGAGTTTGGCGAACGGCTTTGAGGTGAAATCTCCGGAATCCAAGGCCTGATTTGCGGCGGCGTCGGCCAGCGAGTTTTGCTCTCTCGGTATCCACTCCAAAGCCGCCTCGCAGTTTCGCAAGAGCTTGGCGGCTTCAGCCGCCAGTTCGCGCATTTGGGGATGCTTAATTTTCCAGCGGCCAGAAAGTTGTTCAATCACAAGCTTTGAATCCATGCGGATCGTTACGCTGGCACCCTTGTGGTTCTCGATGAGGTATCTCAAGGCCGCGATTACGCTCTGATACTCGGCGAAGTTATTTGTTTGTTCCCCTAAGGATTCTCCGAAACTGGCTATCAGAGATCCAGCTTCACTAACAATTACTACTCCATAGGAGGCGGGACCCGGGTTGCCCCTAGACGCTCCATCGGCGTAGACAAATATCACGCTCGAACCAGAATTGCCGCACATACCGGGCAGCTTGCAACCTCATCATCTGGCACTAGGTGAAGTGCGCTCAATGCAGTCGAAGTGATTGTCATATTGCAAGCTCCGCAAGTATTTTTCAACAATTTTCCGATAGCTATGCCGCGGGCGAATCTAAGATTAAAGAGGTTCAACAACTCCTCGGGAAAATCGGCTTCGAGGGTATTTATTTGGACAAGGTTTTCTGTGTGGCCTGCTTTTAGCCCACTGAGCTCCTCACGAGCCTGAACCTTATGTGCCTCCAGCTCCATGTCAAGTCGATCTCGGTCCGCCTCAATCAGCTGCTGCTCAGAGGTTGAGGATTCGATCTTTTCCAGAAGCTCTAGCTCAGAATCCTCAAGTACTGATTTTCTAGATGCAAGAGTCTCAAGCTCATGAGTTAACCCGGATATCTCCTTTTGAGCAAAAGCCTGCGTTAGGAGCTGCTTATCTTTCTCGATTCGCTTATCAACCAAATTCCTGTCGGCCTCAAATCGATCTCGCGCTCGCACCAGCTCCTCATGAGCGCTGCGAAATAAGTTTAATTCGCCGCTTTTAGTCAGCAAGGCCTCTCGGCGGGAGTCAATCTCACTTCCTGAGGAAAGCTGCTTGGCCTTCACCTCCAGGTTTCTATTTTCAACCTTGAGTCGCTGGAGCTCAATAAGCTGAATGGCTTGATCTGAAGTCATTTTCATTGCATCACCGCGAAATCCCAAGGGTCTGTATTTAGTTCACTACCCACGAACTCTACAGCGGGGAACTTCTTCCGAAGCTGGGCCACAGCAACATCTACCCAGAGCCACTCAGCGCTGAAGTGCGCTATGTCAACCAGAGCCGGGCCATTTGAAATATTCGCCTGCGAAATAAAGTCTTGAGCCGGATGATGCCGCAGATCGCTTGTTACAAAAACGTCGATGTCTGCTTTCAAAGCAACATTCAGATACGAATCACCGGCACCCGCTAGAAGACCAACTTTTCTGACGAGCCGATCTGGGTCGCCGGAGACTTTGACTCCGGCCGCCACCGGCGGAAGTGCTTTCGCTAACAGCCGTGAGAATTTCATCAAGCTCATCGGCTCGCGCAGCGAACCTATGGTGCCATGCTGTGTCAACAGATCTAAAGGTTTGAGATAGCTGAGCCCAATCGCCTTAGCAAGTGATTCTCCGACCCCATCGGTTTGAAAATCTGCGTTGGTATGAGCGGCAAAGACCGCAAGATTTGACCTTATTGCCATGGCGGTTAGGCGCCCCCTAAAGCTCTGCTCCGGAAGGGCCGTGACTCCTCTTAGAAAAAGCGGGTGATGACTGACAAGCAGATCAGCTCCAATTTCTATTGCCTCGAAAACCACTTTTTCGGTGCAGTCCACACTGACCAGGACCTTTAATACATCACTGTCTAGGCTGCCAAGCATCAGGCCGGGGCGATCCCAATCTTCGGCCTGATCTAATGGCCAAATTTGGTCAAAGTGAGAAATCAGATCTTTAAGAATAGTCATGATGCAAAGCCAAGCAGATTTTCTGTCCGAACGTTGCGAACTTCGACATTTCCGATTTCAGGATCCTGATCAAGGAGGTTAGTGCCGCTTCTAGTTCGGCTTCAGACCCATTGCTAATACTTGGGGTTAGATCCGCTACAAAAACGCTGATCCTTCGAACCGCTTTGAGGTATCCGTCGGCCTTGGGACGCGCAATCCAGAAATTTACCGCCGCCTCACTTGGACCGCAAAGTCATTGTTGCTCCAGCGCTAATGCCGAGGATTGGCAAACAGAAAGCGATTACCGCTACGGCTTTTTCTGATGCAAGATGATTGAGCCCCTGGCCCTGAGGCGGTTGAAATTCCAACTTCCCCGCACTTTTATGTGTGGGCCCTACCGGGCTCGAACCGATGACATCCACGGTGTAAACGTGGCGCTCTACCAACTGAGCTAAAGGCCCCT
>JBDNID010000181.1:0-4025 GCA_041688475.1 Aquiluna sp. | reverse complement strand
GGTGTTGAGGTGAATGTGGGCTCCGCGGCTTTCGATGTTTTTGATAACCCAGAGCGCAGTCTTTTCAGAAACCTCTGGCATAATTCTGCCCATTGCTTCGATTAGGTGAAAGTTGATTTCTTCGAACTTGATCTCGGGGTAACTGCGCAGTAGGTGAACCGCTGCACTGTGAAGCTCGCCGTAAGTTTCGATTCCTGCAAAACCGCCTCCCACCACCACGGTGGTCAAAAGTCTCTTGCGAACTGGCCCCTGCGGGAGCGCCGCCGCTCTCTCGCAGTTACCTACCAGTCGATTCCTGACCTCTACCGCTTCTTCAATAGTCTTCATTCCAATCGCCTCTTCGGCGATACCCTTAATGGGGAAAGTTCGAGTAACAGCCCCAGCAGTCATGATCACCTGGTCGTATTTCAACACAACTGACTTGCCGCCATCGATTTCGATTGTTGCCTTGCGAAGCTTGTGGTTTACCTTCAGCATTTTTCCCGAGAGCAAGTTAGTCTTTTTTAGGTGGCTGCGGTGATTCACCACAACGTGCCTTGGCTCGATAGACCCGGCTGCAACCTCCGGTAAAAAAGGCTGATAAGTCATGTAAGGAAGTGGGTCAACCAAGGTGACCTCAGCTTCGCCCTTTCGCAGAATCTTCTCTAGCTTCCAAGCGGCGTAGAAGCCCGCATAGCCTCCGCCAATAATCAAGATGCGCTGCGGCTCTTTTTTGCTAAAGATGGTCTCTTTTATTGCCTCAGGAATCCTGGACTTAGAGGTCGCTACTGTCATGTTGGCGAATTACCTTTATCTTATCGATTAGCCGCGTGAAGCCCTTTTACGCCAATTGCGCAATAAAAGCCACAGCAACGGCGCGAGGGGAGCTAACAACCAATACAGTAGCGGATTTGAGGTGGAAATAAAGCCCCAAAAGTTATCCCGCTCAGAACTAGGCTCAATAGCTTCGGGTGATTCCACACCTTGACCCAATAGTTTTTCTGGAGCTCGAGGTTCTTGAAGCAACTGATCAGCGCCCGGTTCAGGCTCCAGCAGCTCAGGACGATAAAGCTCAATCCAATTATCTAGAGAGCCCAATGGGTTCAAAGCAGAAGTTAGGTTGGATAGAATCGCCCCCGCGGGGTCAATCAACCCAAAGCCATAAATCGCATCAAAACCCGGTTCACCGAGATCCTCGGCGCTACTAATTAGCCGATGAATTATGTCGTTCGCAGAGGCCGCCGGGTCCGCCTGTCTCATCAAGGCAACTAACCCGCTCACAATCGGCGCTGCGGCACTGGACCCCGAAAATAAGCGCACCTGATCGCCCGGAAACGCTCCTGCTAGATTTTCACCAGGGGCGGTAATTGTCACCGAAATTCCCTGAGTGGCGGCCGATTGTGAACCGAATTTTTCACGAGAAACACCTGCGACAGCCACAACCCCTGGGATGGTTGCAGGGGCGGTAGGGCGAAAATTAGCCTCGCTCTTATTGCCGCTTGCCGCAATAATCACGACATCGTTCTGAAAGGCGTAGCTGAAGGCCTCATCCCAACTTATTGGCCACTTCAAGGAGTTTCTGCTCAATGAAAGGTTGATTACCTGAGCGCCTTGGTCAACTGCCCAGATTATGCCGTTCGCGATTTGCAAATCAGTATTGGCGCCGGGAACACCCAGGCCGATCGAGATTGACAAAAGTTCGGCCCTCGGTGCGATTCCCAACACCCCCAGTTTGCCCTGACCGGCTATCAAGGAGGCCACCATGGTGCCGTGAAAAGCGCTGCTACCCACAGGGGATGTGCCATCAGGTGTTCCGACCCCAGAAAAATCAACCCCACCCACCACCGTGCCTTCCAGATCTGGGTGAGAATCATCGATGCCGGTATCAATCACCGCGACCCTAATCCCACTGCCATCTAAGTCGGATAGCTCGTCAAACCCATAGTCGGATAACCACCAGTTTGATGGTGAAAAAATAAGAGGAATCAAAAAAAACGCAGCTAAACGCAAGAGCAAACCTTGGGAGACCAACTGAGTCTTTCAAGCGCCCTGTCCCCCATAGGGTTGACACCCGGTCCTTTGGCCAAGGAGTGGCCAATTAGAGCGTGCAAGCACTTGACGCGCACCGGCATACCACCGGCCGAAAAATCCACGATCTCCTCCACCAGCTCAATCTCTTCGCGTTCGCGCAAATACTCCTGATGAGCGAATAGATACTGGGCCGCTATCTGCTGGTCCAGTAAAAGATCCTGCAGTTCCACCATAAAACCCGAAGCCTCTAAGGTCGATGCGGCTGCGGTGGCGGCCTGCTGGGTCAAATAATAAAAGGTTGGAAATGGAGTCCCATTTTCAAGCCGCGGCCTGGTCTTGACCACAAGTGGCCTTCCGCAGATACACCTTGCCGCTATCTCCAGCAAGTCGCGAGCCGGTCTGCCTAATTGCCTTGACACCTCGGATATGTCGGCTTGGCTCAATCCAGCCACTATTTTTCGGACTCTATTTCTGAATCGTTCTTTGAGGGTTGGTCAAGGGCAGCAACTAAAACAGACTCAATTAGAGAGTCCACCCAATTCTCGGAGGCAGCTGCAACCTCGAGGCTAATGACATCGGCGTTGCGCTTTTGGGCAAGTTTCGCGCCCAGAGTGCCGGAAGTGTCAGAAAAATCCATGCCCTCGGCATCCATAACCAAGTAGCTCACCTCACCTGGCAAGACGTAGTAAAGCCGATCTCGAGCTTGAGATCGAATGTAAATAGGATCCTGCCAGCGATCTCTTTCAGCTTGCATCTCGCTCACGTCATCCTTGGCCAGCTGGATGCTAACCTCCATCTCGGCGATCTGGCGCCTTTGATTCAGAAACAACTGAACGTCTTGAGAAATCAGGATGGTGCCCAACACGACCACCGCTATCAAGCTGAAGCTGATTGAATTCAGGCGCAGCATCCTCACCAGGATCTTGCCCTGGGAAAGTGGGACCGGAACCTTAGGTTCGCGGTTTAGATTTTCTCGCGCCATAACCAGCCAATCTTAAATGCGTTTGGTTGGGTGAGGCAACTGCCTCACCCAACCAAACAGCTTCTTAGTTAGCTTCGAAAGCGCGGGAACGCGCCGCGACCCGCATAGACCGCGGCGTCCGACAACTCTTCCTCGATGCGTAAAAGCTGATTATATTTTGCAACCCGCTCGGATCGAGCCGGAGCACCGGTCTTGATCTGGCCAGCGTTCGTAGCGACGGCTAGATCCGCAATGAACGTGTCCTCCGTTTCACCAGAGCGGTGCGAGATGATTGCTTTCATACCTTGGGACTGAGCTAAAGAAACTGCATCCATGGTCTCGGTAAGTGTGCCAATCTGATTCACTTTGACCAAAATCGCGTTGCCCGCTTTAAGATCAATACCTTTTTGTAATCGCGCCGGGCTGGTGACATAGAGGTCATCACCAACTATCTGCAACTTTTCACCCAGCTCAAGGGTCATCTTGGTCCAGCCGGCCCAGTCATCCTCGGCCAACGGGTCCTCGATTGAAACCAGCGGGTAGTTTGCCAAAAGCTCTGCGTAATAGGCAATCATTTGATCAGCTGAGCGGTTTTGACCCTCGAATAAGTAGGTCTCGGTCTCTTCATCATAAAACTCAGTTGATGCCACATCCAGGGCCAATGCAATTTCGCCGCCTAACTTGTAGCCAGCCAGGGTGATTGCCTCGGATATTAGATCTAGCGCCGCTCGATTGGTCGGAAGATCGGGTGCAAAGCCGCCCTCATCGCCTAGGCCAGTGGCCAGGCCCTGCTCGGTGAGCAACTTTTTGAGCGTGTGGTAAACCTCGGTGCCCCAACGAAGTGCTTCGGAAAAACTCTCGGCACCGTGCGGAACAATCATGAATTCTTGAATATCGACACCGTTATCGGCGTGAGCGCCACCATTAATGATGTTCATAAGCGGCACAGGGAGCACGTGAGCGTTAGAGCCGCCCAGGTAGCGGTATAGCGGAAGCGCGCAAGACTCAGCCGCTGCACGGGCATTCGCAAGTGAAACACCGAGGATTGCATTTG
>JBDNID010000180.1:0-2659 GCA_041688475.1 Aquiluna sp. | reverse complement strand
TTTCGATTTCCGATGGTATTTCCATGGGTCACGAGGGAATGCACTTTTCGCTTGTTTCCCGAGAGGTAATAGCCGACTCGGTTGAAACCGTGATGCAGGCGGAACGCATAGATGGCTCGGTTTTGTTGGCAGGCTGCGATAAGTCGCTACCCGGGATGTTGATGGCTGCCGCCAGGCTTGACCTAGCTTCGGTATTTTTGTATGCCGGCACAATTGCGCCGGGTTGGGTAAAGCTAACCGATGGAACCGAAAAGCAAGTCACGATTATCGACGCATTTGAGGCTGTCGGAGCCTGCAATGCTGGAATCATGAGCCTTGAAGACTTAGATCGGATCGAGCGCGCCATTTGCCCAGGCGAGGGCGCCTGTGGCGGAATGTATACCGCCAACACACTTGCTTCAATAGGTGAAGCGCTGGGAATGAGCCTTCCAGGTTCGGCAGCGCCGCCCGCGGCAGATCGTCGACGCGACATTTGGGCGCAACGCTCGGGTGAGGCTGTGGTTAATTTGATTTCTAAGGGAATCACCGCTCGGATGATCATGACCAAAAAGGCTTTTGAGAACGCGATTGCGGTTTTGATGGCTTTTGGTGGCTCCACCAATGCCGTGTTGCACCTTTTAGCAATCGCTCGCGAGGCTGAGGTGGACCTGAAGCTTTCGGACTTCAACCCGATTGCCGATAAAGTTCCGCAACTTGGAGATTTGAAGCCATTTGGTCAGTACGTGATGAACGATGTTGACCGTGTTGGCGGCGTGCCAGTTCTGATGAAGGCGCTTTTGGATGCGGGCCTTTTGCACGGTGATGTCTTGACTGTAACCGGAAAGACTATGGCTGAGAATTTGGCTGACATCTCTCCGCCAGACCCTGATGGCAAAATTATTCGCGCAATGGATAATCCGATGAATGCTCGTGGCGGAATTAATATCCTGCACGGCTCCTTTGCTCCGGATGGTGCTGTCGTAAAGACGGCGGGTTTCACGCTTGCCGGATTCGAGGGCCCGGCCAAGGTCTACGACAGAGAAAACGGCGCATTAGACGCTCTAGCCAGAGGTGAAATTAAGCGCGGAGATGCGGTCGTTATTCGCTATGAGGGACCAAAGGGTGGCCCGGGGATGCGCGAGATGCTTGCCTTCACCGCAGCGGTTAAAGGTGCGGGACTTGGCGGCGATGTCTTATTGTTAACGGACGGAAGATTCTCGGGCGGCACAACCGGCCTTTGCATCGGACACATTTCTCCAGAGGCCACCGAAGGTGGACCGATTTCTCTGGTTCGCGATGGAGACTTAATACGAGTCGATATCGCTACTCGTTCGCTTGACTTACTCGTCGACGATGAAGAGTTGGCTCGCCGCCGGATCGATTGGCAGCCGCTACCACCGCGCTACACGAACGGTGTGCTCGCAAAGTTTACGAAATTAGTGCATTCCGCCTCAGAGGGCGCATACTGCGGTTAGCTTGCCAAAACGAATGAGGATTTAAATGCCTGCTGAAATACTCACCGGAGCCCAAGGAATCATTAGATCCCTCGAGCTACTGGGCGTGACCGATATTTTCGGTCTACCCGGAGGTGCAATTTTGCCGACCTATGACCCGTTGATGGATTCTAAAATAATCCGACACATCCTGGTCCGCCACGAGCAAGGTGCTGGTCACGCTGCCGAGGGCTATGCCGCAGCAAGCGGCAGGCTCGGGGTTTGCATCGCGACCAGCGGCCCGGGTGCAACAAACCTGGTGACAGCAATTATGGATGCCCAAATGGATTCAGTCCCAATGCTTGCGATCACCGGTCAGGTGAACTCGCACGCGATTGGTACCGATGCATTCCAAGAGGCAGACATCGTGGGAATCACAATGCCTATTACAAAGCACAGTTTTTTGGTCACCAGGAGTGAGGACATCCCTGGAATTATGGCGGCGGCTTATGAGCTCGCTACTACCGGACGCCCCGGCCCAGTATTGGTCGATGTCCCAAAGGACGTGCAAAACGGCAAGTTTGAATTCAGCTGGCCGCCCAAGATGGACATAGCAGGCTATAAGCCGGTGACAGTTCCTCATGGCAAGCAAATCTAGGCCGCAGCCGAGCTCATTCTCTCCAGTGAAAAACCCATGCTTTACGTTGGTGGCGGAGTGATTCGGGCTGGAGCGTCTCCGGAGTTGGCAAGATTGCAAGAGCTGATTAATGCCCCAGTAACAACCACATTGATGGCCCGCGGGGCATTCCCAGATTCCCACCCAGCGCACCTCGGTATGCCCGGCATGCACGGCACCGTGCCCGCGGTTACCGGATTGCAGAAAGCAGATTTGCTTATCACTTTGGGCGCGCGCTTTGATGACCGAGTAACCGGGGATGTGAAGAGCTTTGCTCCCGGAGCCAAGGTGATTCACGTGGATATTGACCCGGCCGAGATCGGCAAGGTTCGCCACGCTGATGTACCAATTGTGGGCGATGCCAAGGTGGTTATCGGCATGCTTATCACCGAGCTCACCAAGCAAATGGCGGGTAAAAAGCCTGATTATTCTTCCTGGTGGGAGTACGTCAATGGGCTCAAAGAGCGCTATCCACTTGGTTACACCGAGGAAGAAGATGGCAAGCTGGCGCCACAGTATGTGATTGAGAGAATTGGTGCGATTTCGGGCCCAGAGGCGATTTTTGCCGCAG
>JBDNID010000179.1:0-5008 GCA_041688475.1 Aquiluna sp. | reverse complement strand
TACCTTGAACGCTAAAGCCGCAAAAGGCTCCTTAACATCCGGCTTGCGGTGCAGGCGCTTCTCCTCGTCACGAGGATCGCCTCCCTCAACCGAGTCAACATCGAGCGGAGAAGGCAAGTAGTCAACGACCGCGTCAAGCATTGGCTGAACACCCTTGTTCTTGAAGGCGGAACCGCAAAGAATTGGATACATCAAAGAGTTGATGGTTAGGTGGCGAATGCCAGCCTTGATCTCCGCAACGCTCATTGCTTCACCGTTAAAGTACTTTTCCATGAGAGCTTCGGAGGTATCGGCTACTGCCTCGAGAATCTTGGCGTGATATTCTTTCGCCATTTCCAGCATGTTCGCAGGGATTTCCTCGATGTCGTACTTTGTACCCATCTCGACGTCTCCGCGATAGGTAAGCGCACGCATCTGGACGAGGTCAACCATTCCCTCGAAGGTGCCCTCTGCTCCAATTGGCAGCTGGATAACTATTGGCTTAGCCCCTAGTCGCTCAACTATGGTTTTGATGGTGAAGTAGAAATCTGCACCCATCTTGTCCATTTTGTTAACAAAACAAATCCTTGGTACGTCGTACTTATCGGCCTGACGCCAAACAGTCTCGGACTGTGGTTCGACGCCCTCTTTGGCGTCGAATACCGCAACCGCACCATCAAGCACTCGCAATGAACGCTCTACCTCAACGGTGAAGTCCACGTGGCCCGGGGTGTCAATAATGTTGATCTGGTTTGAATCCCAGAAACACGTGGTTGCAGCGGAGGTAATGGTAATACCGCGCTCCTGCTCCTGCTCCATCCAGTCCATGGTCGCAGCACCGTCGTGCACCTCACCAATTTTGTGGGTGATGCCGGTGTAAAACAAAATTCGCTCAGTTGTAGTTGTCTTACCAGCATCGATGTGAGCCATGATGCCGATGTTACGAACCTTGTTCAGGTCGGTGAGCACTTCTTGTGCCACGTTTGCCTCCGAATATAAGTGTTTTAGTTAGGTGTTAAGTGGTGCATCCGTCTCAAGTCGCTAGCAGGCTAGCGAAATCGACGGATGCGGGAGCGTTTACCAGCGGTAGTGCGCAAATGCCTTGTTTGACTCTGCCATCTTGTGAGTGTCCTCGCGACGCTTCACCGCGGCACCCAGGCCGTTGGATGCGTCAAGGATCTCGTTCATTAGACGCTCGGTCATGGTCTTTTCCCTACGCTGCTTGGCATAGGAAACCAACCAACGCATAGCCAAGGTGTTGGCACGGTGGCTCTTGACTTCAATTGGAACCTGGTAGGTCGAACCGCCAACTCGACGAGAACGAACCTCGACGGTCGGGCGAACGTTGTCTAAGGCTTTTTTAAGAAGGACCACCGGGTCGTCGCCGGTCTTGCGGTTGGTGCCCTCTAGGGCGCCGTAAACAATCGATTCCGCAATGGACTTCTTGCCATCAACAAGAATCTTGTTTACCAACTGAGAAACTACTGGGGAGCCGTAAACCGGGTCATTAACAACCGGGCGCTTGACTACTGGGCCTTTACGTGGCATCTAAATTACTTACCCTTCTTAGCGCCATAGTGGCTACGAGCCTGCTGGCGACCCTTAACCGCTTGGGTGTCTAGTGCACCGCGGACAATCTTGTAGCGAACCCCGGGTAGATCTTTAACACGGCCACCGCGCACAAGCACCATGGAGTGCTCCTGCAGGTTGTGGCCCTCGCCCGGGATATAGGCGGTTACTTCGACACCGTTTGAAAGCTTGACACGAGCTACCTTGCGAAGCGCCGAGTTCGGCTTCTTTGGGGTAGTGGTGTAGACGCGGGTACACACACCGCGCTGCTGTGGGTTCGCCTTGAGAGCGGGCGCCTTGGTCTTTACGACCTTTGGGCTACGACCCTTGCGAACCAACTGCTGAATTGTTGGCACTAGTACTCCTTGTTCTAGTTTCCTTCGGCACGCCAGAAAAGGCTTGTTCCGAAGATTTGATGCCCCGGGCTACTTATTAGAGTGCTTGGGCAAGGTTCATACACTCGCATGAACCTTGCCAAGCATACCTGTAAGCGCCTAGGCGATGCAAATAGTTTTTTGGCTTGGGGATTAGTTCTCGTCGATTGCGAATGGATCTGCAAGCGATAGTGAGAGCTCTTGGGATTCTAGATCTGTAGCATCAAATGCTGCATCAGACCAGATGCGGTTTGGATAACGCTCCGCTTTTGCCTCTTCGGTGCCATCGACCTCGAAGTTGCGGTAGGTGGAAAGACCGGTACCAGCTGGAATTAACTTTCCAATGATCACGTTCTCTTTTAGACCTACTAGCCTGTCTTCACGCTTATCCAGCGCCGCTTGAGTTAGCACTCGAGTAGTCTCCTGTAAGGAGGCTGCCGATAGCCAAGACTGCGCTGCTAGTGAGGCACGGGTCATACCCATAACCTCCTGGCGGGCAGATGCCGGGCGCAAGCCCTGTGCAACTGCGGCACGGTTCTTGACCGCAAAGCGCTGACGGTCGATAACCTCACCAGGAAGCATCTCGGTGTCACCCGAATCGATAACGGTCACCTTATTTAGCATCTGACGAACAATAACCTCGAGGTGCTTATCGTGCAGTGGCACACCCTGAGATCCATAGATTGCCTGAACACCGCGGATGATCTCGGCCGCCGCTTCACGGGCACCCTTGATCATCAAAACCTCGTGAGGAATTGGAGTTCCATCAACCAGGTAGTCACCGGCTTCGACGCTGTCACCCTTTTCCACCACTAGGTCGCCCAATGAGCTAACCGTAGTGATTGGAAGGAAGGGAGAGAGCTTTTTGAAGGTCTTCGATGCGGTGCGGGAGAAGCTGTACTGCAAAGCCAACGACTCTGCTTCTTTCTCAGCTGCCTCACCCTGGGGGCGAACATAAACCTCGTAGCTCTTGGCTCCGGTTAGAGAGACCTTTTCTACGATGTCAACCTGACCATTCCAGAAGGCCATAACGGCAACCTTGCCTGCCTGACGCCAGCCAACGCGGGCCTCAAGAAGGTCGGTAACACCATTTAGACCCTGGGTGATGTCATAAGAAATCAGACGCTCGACACGAACCTTCTGACCACCAATTGACTTCAAAATGGTCTGCTTCTTCGCGCTAGACGCCGCACCACCGGTGTGGAAGGTACGCATTGTTAGCTGAGTACCCGGCTCACCGATCGACTGAGCAGCGATAATTCCGATGGCTTCACCAACGGTTACCTTCTGGTTTGTCGCAAGTGAAACACCGTAGCAAGCAACACAGATACCGGCTTCAGCCTCACAGGTCAGAACGCTGCGAACCGTAATGGTCTCGTGTCCAGCTTCCTTGATTCTGCGAACTGCAGCGTGGTCTAAGTTCTCGCCAGCTTTGTGGATGATGTTCTTACCGTCTTTGATATCAATCAAGTTTGTGCGGCCAACAATCGACAGCTCAACTTGGTCTTCATCTAATAGGTCCTTATCGAGACCACGGTTGGTGCCACAGTCATCGATCTGGATGATGACATCCTGAGCCACATCAACCAACCTACGGGTTAGGTAACCTGCGGCGGCGGTCTTCATAGCGGTGTCGGCGTTACCCTTTCGGGCACCTGTGGCGTTGATGAAGTACTCGTGCGGGGTTAGACCCAATAGGTAGTTTCCCTTTACCGGCATCGGTGCGAAGTCGCCCGAGGATGTGGCAACCGGTCCACGCATTCCCATGATCGAACGAATCTGCAACCAGTTACCGCGAGCACCGGAGGTCACCATCTTGTAGATGGTGTTGTCCTTAGGAATCGATTCGCGCAATAGCTGCTCGATCTCGCCGGTCTCCTTGAACCACAAAGCACCAAGCTCGTCACGACGCTCCAGGTCAGACTTTAGACCGTTGTCGAAAGCTTCCTGAATCTTGGTGTGAGCCTTTTCAGCCTTTGCAATCCTTGCGGCACGCTCCTTATCGAAGGTGCCCTTCGGGTCAAAGTTTGCATCCGAGATAGCCATCGAAACACCCGAACGGGTGGCCCAGTAGAAGCCGGCATCCTTTAGCATGTCAAGCGACTGCGCAACCTGGGTGCGAGAGAACATCTCGACCATGTCGGAGACAATCTGACCCAACTGCTTTTTGCCGACCTGCATCTCGACATACGGATATGCCTCGGGAAGTGTCTCGTTGAACAGTGCGCGACCGAAGGTGGTTTCCTTCAGCTCTGAACCAATGCGAATCCGAACCTTGGCACCAAGGTTTAGACCACCAAGGTCATAAGCCATTTGAGCCTCGGCCATCGAGGTGAAGGCGCGGCCTTCACCCTCTGAACCCTCGAGATCGGCGGTTAGGTGGAAGAGCCCGATGATCATGTCCTGGGTTGGAGTTGCAACCGGACGTCCATCG
This sequence comes from Aquiluna sp., assembly GCA_041688475.1. Taxonomy (GTDB): domain Bacteria; phylum Actinomycetota; class Actinomycetes; order Actinomycetales; family Microbacteriaceae; genus Aquiluna. The sequence goes on along the minus strand of JBDNID010000179.1, from coordinate 652 downwards.
GATGGCTTCAGAATGTTGTTCGAAGCCAGCATCAAGATGCGAGCCTCGGCCTGAGCCTCAACAGATAGCGGCAAGTGAACAGCCATCTGGTCACCATCGAAGTCGGCGTTGAACGCAGCACAAACGAGTGGGTGAAGCTGAATCGCCTTACCCTCAACCAGCTGCGGCTCAAATGCCTGAATTCCCAAACGGTGCAAGGTAGGAGCACGGTTCAATAGAACCGGACGCTCGCGGATTACTTCTTCAAGTACTCCCCAAACCTGTGGTCGAGAACGCTCAACCATGCGCTTAGCACTCTTGATGTTCTGGGCTAGACCCAAATCAACCAAGCGCTTCATCACGTAGGGCTTGAATAGCTCAAGAGCCATCAGCTTTGGAAGACCACACTGGTGCAGCTTCAGCTGAGGACCAACCACGATTACTGAACGGCCCGAGTAGTCAACTCGCTTACCCAATAGGTTCTGGCGGAAACGACCCTGCTTACCCTTTAGAAGATCGGACAGTGACTTGAGTGCTCGGTTACCGGTTCCGGTAACAGCGCGGCCACGACGACCATTATCAAACAGGGCATCAACGGCCTCTTGAAGCATGCGCTTCTCGTTGTTCAAAATGGTCTTTGGTACCGCACCCAAATCAACAAAGCGCTTTAGGC
>JBDNID010000025.1:0-2296 GCA_041688475.1 Aquiluna sp. | reverse complement strand
TGACCGGGGAGCTTTTCTGGCTGGCAACTACCTCGAGGTTTATAAGCAAATTCAAGTCATCAAAGAGGCCTGCAAAAGATCCGATGGCTCCTCGGCACATCTCAAAGTGATCCTTGAAACCGGCGAGCTCCAGACCTACGACAATATCCGCCGGGCGAGCTATTTAGCGATGCTTGCCGGTGGAGACTTCATCAAAACCTCAACCGGCAAAGTAACAGTCAATGCCACCTTGCCCATCACGCTGTTGATGCTGCAGGCGGTTAGAGACTGGCACGACCAAACCGGAGTTCTCATCGGTGTGAAACCAGCCGGTGGCATCAAGACTGCCAAGGACGCCATCAAGTACCTGGTTGTTGTCAAAGAGGTGGCCGGCGAAACCTGGCTCACCCCGGATCTGTTTAGGTTTGGTGCATCTAGTTTGCTAAACGATGTTTTGATGCAAAGACAAAAGCTAAAGACCGGAAACTACTCCGGCCCCGATTATGTGACCGTGGACTAGAGGTATAAATGTTTGAGTATGCGCCAGCACCTGAATCCAGGTCGATAGTAACTTTTAAGCCGAGCTACGGGCTATTTATTGACGGCAAATTCACCAAGCCGCACGACACCTATAAAACCATCTCCCCCGCCACCGAAGAAGTCCTAGCCGAGATCACAACCGCTTCGGTGAAAGATGTTGACCTTGCTGTAAAGGCTGCAAGAAAAGCCTTCGAGAAAACTTGGTCGAAACTTTCAGGTGCCGAACGCGGCAAGTACCTCTACCGAATAGCAAAATCATCCAGGAGCGAGCTCGCGAGCTCGCGGTGGCCGAAAGCTTGAATAACGGTAAGCCAATCAAAGAATCTAGGGATGCCGACATCCCCATGGTCTCAGCCTGGTTCTTTTACTACGCCGGCTGGGCCGATAAATTGGATCACGCAGGCCTCGGCGCAAACCCACAACCCCTAGGTGTTGCAGCCCAAGTCATCCCCTGGAACTTTCCCCTGATGATGCTGGCTTGGAAGATTGCTCCAGCTCTTGCAGCTGGCAACACCGTGGTTCTAAAGCCCGCGGAGACCACTCCGCTAACCGCATTATTATTTGCGGAAATCTGCCAGCAGGCGGGTTTGCCCGACGGGGTTGTGAACATAATCACCGGTTTCGGAGAAACCGGTGCGGCTCTTGTAGGTCACCCAGATGTCAATAAGGTCGCCTTCACTGGCTCAACCGAGGTTGGCCGCAAGATCGCCAAGCAGATCGCCGGCACCGAGAAAAAGGTGACCTTGGAACTCGGTGGCAAGGCCGCCAACATCGTGTTTGCAGATGCGGCTTTGGATCAAGCGGTCGAAGGTATTGTCAATGGAATCTTTTTCAACCAGGGCCACGTTTGCTGCGCCGGCTCGAGACTTTTGGTTCAAGAATCAATCCACGATGAGCTAATCAAAAAGCTGAAGCGCCGGATGGAGACCATCCGAATGGGTGACCCACTTGATAAAAATACCGATATCGGCGCCATCAACTCGAAAGAGCAGCTGGATCGAATAACATCCTTGGTCAAACAGGGCGTAAAAGAAGGTGGCGAAGCCTGGGCTCCAAATTGCCCAATTCCTAAAAACGGCTTCTGGTATGCCCCCACAATCATTACCGGTGTGGCTGCCACCAGCACGGTTGCCCGGGAAGAGATCTTCGGCCCGGTTCTATCGGTTATTACCTTTAGGACCCCTGCCGAGGCAGTTGCCAAAGCCAACAACACCCCATATGGCCTGTCGGCGGGTATCTGGAGCGAAAAGGGTTCGCTGATTTTGAAGGTGGCTGACCAGCTCAATGCCGGGGTTATTTGGGCTAACACCTTTAATCAATTCGATCCGGCTAGCCCTTTTGGTGGCTTCAAAGAATCCGGATACGGCAGAGAAGGTGGCCGTCACGGCCTCATGGCTTATTTGAAGGAAGGCAACTAATGCGTCTAGATGTCAAAAAAACCTACAAGCTTTTTATCGGTGGCAAGTTCCCGAGAAGCGAGTCGGGCCGGGTCTACGAGCTGAAAAGCCATAGGGGCGAATTCCTAGCAAATGTTTCAAAGGCCTCTCGCAAAGATGCCCGCGATGCGGTTGTAGCAGCCCGAGCAGCCCAGCCCGGCTGGGCTGGGGCCACCGCCTATAACCGCGGCCAGATTCTCTACCGAATCGCCGAGATGCTCGAGGGTCGCCGTGAGCAATTTGTTAGCGAGATTAAAGAGCAGACCGGGGTTAGTGAAAAAGTAGCCAACCTAGAGGTCGATGGCGCGATTGACTCCTGGGTTTGGCACGCTGGCTGGTCC
>JBDNID010000178.1:0-1904 GCA_041688475.1 Aquiluna sp. | reverse complement strand
TTGACAGACGATAAGACTGCGGCTAAAGTGCGCCTCCTGAATTGCCCATCTTTGCCCAGGTGGTGGAATTGGTAGACACGCCAGCTTCAGGTGCTGGTGATCGAAAGGTCGTGGAGGTTCAAGTCCTCTCCTGGGCACCATCTAATAGTCCAATACCGTCCTAGAAAGTTTATTTTCCCCATAAAAATCAACGTAATTAGGTCATATCACGTCCTAAGGCGTCTATTGCCGTTTGGTGGAATCCGTAAATTTTAGTAACATAAGAAGCAACAAAAGCAGCACCAAGCAAATTCCTTTGTTGCTAAACCCTCTTTTGCGGAGTGGGATCTTATGGCACGCATCACCAAACCGTTGTCCGACACGGAAATAAGGCACGCAAAACCGCGTGACAAAGAATACAGCCTGGCTGACGGCAAGAACCTGTATCTGCGCATCCACCCCAAGAACGGCAAATACTGGATTCTGAACTACTACCGCCCCACCAGTAAAAAGCGAGCCAATATCAGCTTGGGCATTTACCCCGAAGTATCATTGGCTGGCGCTCGCAAAAAAGCTGATGAACTCCGAGCCGCCCTGGCCGAAGGCATCGACCCTCAAGCACACAGAGAAGACAAGCAGCGCGCCCAAGCCGAGCAATACGCCAACACCTTCGAGCACATTGCCCGCAAATGGCTGACCCTGAAAGAGACCACGATTTCACCTGTCTATTACGAGAAGATCACCGGCCGCCTTGAGAACTACATCTTCCCCAAGATGGGTAAAACGCCGATTCACAAGGTCACTGCTGTTACCACCATCGAGATCATTCAGCCCCTGGCGAATGACGAAAAACTGGAAACCGTCAAAAAGATCTGCCGCTGGGTTAATGAGATTATGGTTCATGCCGTGAATACCGGCGTTGCTCATGCCAACCCACTCGCAGGTATCGGCAAAGCCTTCAGAGCACCTAAGGTCACGCACCTACCTACGATACCACCAGATGAACTACCGGCATTTATGTATGCCATTCAACACTCCAATACCAAACTGGTCACTCGCTGCCTGATAGAATGGCAGCTGCACACCATGACGCGGCCAGCTGAGGCTGCCGGCACGCGCTGGGATGAGATCAACTTCGAGAAAAGAGAATGGACCATCCCGGCTGAGCGAATGAAAAATAAGAAGATACATATTGTGCCACTCAGCACACAGGCACTGAAGCTATTGGAAGTCTTGAAGCCGGGCAGCGGACACCGTGAGCATGTGTTTCCGTCCGATCACAACCCGCGCCGGTCAGCCAACTCGCAGTCAGCCAATAGGGCTGTGGCCAGAATGGGCTACCATGGCAAATTGGTATCACATGGTTTTCGGGCATTGGCTAGCACCACCTTGAACGACAATGGCTTTGATTCGGATATTATTGAGAAATCTCTTTCGCATATAGACAAAAACTCCATACGGGCAGCCTACAATCGGGCGCAGTACCTGGAGCGCAGGAGGAAAATGATTGATTGGTGGTCTGAGCACATTGAGCAGTGCGCTACCGGGCGGATGCATACAGGCACATCTCAAAAACATTTATCCATCGTGAGTTAGCGGTTTCTTCCTATTCGAAGCAATTATCCTATCGCCAGCTACAAGACTTTTCTGAGAAGCCCGTAAAATCAGGGCCGAACCCGTAATGCAGATGTGCGCTTCAGCAAGGACTGGCTTGGGTTAATTTGCTATTCCAGTTCTTGCCGTAATCTTGTTATTTCGTCCGAAATTAGTTGACCACCGAATCCTTCTAGCCCATGACTACCCGCCTGTTATCAACTCTTTGTAAATCCTCGCCGCCTCTTCATCGCTCATGTCAGCAGTAATTGTCTTAACCGCACCGCCTCTTGGGTCCGATATGCCCACCTGTTTGCGGTACGCATTAACGC
>JBDNID010000177.1:0-5011 GCA_041688475.1 Aquiluna sp. | reverse complement strand
ATCCTCGCTCTCCCTGATGGGCGCGTTAGTTGCCGCAGTCTTTTTGATTCCTTATATAAGAATGATTTTTACCGCCCTGACCCCCGCCAACGAGCTGTACCAAATCCCGGCCGAATACGCCCCTTCAACCTTTGAATTCTCGAACTTCATCACGGTTTGGGAATCGGCTCCGATTGCGCAATACCTGCTAAACACTTTGATCATTGCCGGCAGCGCCACCTTGGTGGTCTTGGTTGTAGCAATCCCGGCCGCCTACTACCTGGCCCGTTTTAGATTCCGCGGCCGCGGCTTGATTCTTTTGTTGGTATTGGCCACTCAGATGTTTGCCCCTACCTCGATGGTTATCGGCATCTACCGCCAGTTTGTATCGTTGGGTCTGGTTAATAGCTATGTCGCACTGATTCTGGTGAATGCGGCTTTTAACCTGGCTTTCTCGGTTTGGATTCTGAGCGGCTTTTTCTCTGGAATTCCAGCCGAGATCGAAGAAGCAGCCATGCTCGATGGTTGTTCGAGATTCACAGTCTTGCGCCGCATTACATTGCCACTGGCACTGCCAGGGCTTCTAACGGCGGTGATCTTCACCTTCATTGCGGCTTGGAATGAATTTGTGGTGGCGCTGACATTGACCTCATCGGTTGATGTGCGGCCACTCACGGTGGGCATCACAGGATTCATTGGTCTGTATGAAGTGCAGTGGCACTACGTGTTTGCAGTTTCATTGATTGCGATTATCCCGGTGGTCATCTTGTTTATCTCAATTGAGAAGTGGCTAGTGAGTGGCCTAACCGCCGGCAGTATCAAGTAATCTTTTGGGCAACATGTCTAGAAACGAAAGAGTCAATCGAATCCTCGAGTTGGTCGCCAAGCGCGGCAGCCTTGATGTGGATTCGGCAGCCAAAACACTCGGTGTCTCGGTGGCCACGGTTCGTCGTGATTTTGATGAACTCGCTTCGAGGCAACTGGTCACTCGAACCCACGGCGGCATTGACGCAGTGGGCAAGGCCTATGACCTACCTATTCGCTATAGAACAGCAAAAGACTCACGAGGCAAACTAAGAATTGCCAAGACCGCAGCCGCCATGGTTCAGCGCGGTAACCGCATCGGCCTAAATGGCGGCACCACAACCACCGAACTTGGGCGAGAACTTGCCCAAGCACACCGACTAATTGCCGAGGATGGCGACATCGGCCTAACGGTTGTCACTAACGCAGTGAACATTGCCACCGAAATGGTCATTCGCCAACACATCAAAATTGTCGTCACCGGCGGCATTGCCAGACCGCAAAGCTATGAGCTAATTGGTGACTACGCGGCGCCGGTATTAGAGGGCTTGGCTCTGGATATCGCATTCATTGGTGTGAATGGCATTGACGCCGAGATTGGCGCCACCGCAGATCACGAAGGTGAAGCAAGGATCGATTGGTTGATTGCAGCGGCTGCCAAAAAGGTAGTTGTTGTCACGACCGCGGATAAAGTTGGGAATCAGGCCTTCGCAAGAATCTGCAAACCGGGCCAAGTCGATGTTCTTATTACCGATAAGGAAATAGACCCGGTGCTGCGAAAGGCTTTAGAGGCCGAGGGTATTGAGGTGATTATTAGTGAGTAGCAAAATAATCCACTCGGTGAACGTATTTCAAGAGGGCAAGCTAATAGAAAACGCCTGGGCCCAGTTAGCCGAATACACCATCATCGGCAACGGCGACAGTTGGCAAAAGCTCAGCGCCGATGAGGTAATTGACGGCTCAGGTCAAGTTCTTCACGCCGGCTTATTTGACACTCACTGTCATGGTGGCAATGGCTTTGCAGCCAACAACTCGGTCCAAGACATCCTCGGAATTTTAGATTTCAATCAGCAAAACCAGGTCACCAGAAACATTGTCTCGCTGGTGTCAGCACCGGTTTCCGATATGGTGAAAATTGCTAAAGAGTGTGAAGAAATAGCTCAGGACCCAAGGTTTATAGGGCTGCATTTTGAAGGGCCATTCTTATCCCACGAACACCGAGGTGCCCAAGACCCCGATGCCGTGAAGGTTGCTACCGACCAAGAGATTCAGGCAATTGCTGAGTGTAAAACTATTCGCTCGATCACGGTTGCCCCAGAGTGCCTGAGCGAAGCTCAGGCAGATATCCTCGAGGCCGCCGGCATTAAGCTTTGCTTTGGTCATTCTTCCGCCGGGTACGAAGAAACTCTAGAGTTTCTCACCAGGCACAAAGAGTCAGTTATGACCCACACCTTCAATGGCATGCGCGGGATTCACCATCGAGCTCCCGGTCCAGTCCCGGCCGCCATCGAAACAGCCAGTTACATGGAGCTGATTGCCGATGGCATACATGTCGAGCCTGCTGCGGCCCGTTTGATTCCAGCCGAGCGCTTGATACTGGTAACGGACGCTATTCAGGCCACCGGCCAGCCGGATGGCGAGTATTTTCTAGGGGGTGTTAGAACTCAGGTTGCGGAAGGTGTTGCAAGAACAGAATCCGGATCCCTCGCCGGCTCCACTCTCACACTCACCAAAGCCGTTACAAACTACGCTCGCTGGATAAAAAACCCAGAGCATGCCCTCAGGGCTGCAATCACCAACCCTGAAAAGGCTTATCAAGTGCCGGCCGGGCAAATCACTTTAGAGAACCACTTTTTACTGAACCTGAACCCCAAGTAGAAAAAAGTTTCTTCAGCCAGTAACTTCTCCGCAGGACAGAGTGGGTCTAGAAAACTGGCAGCAGATTCAAGGACTTATAGATGGACTCGTCAATTTGAGAATTAAGCGCGGCTTTAACCAGTCTCAGGTTGGAGATCTACTCGGGGTTAGCCAGTCGTCGATTGCCCAATTTGAAGACCGGTCTGCAAACCCATCAATTCGCAGAATCGCACTTTACGCCCTAGCAATTGGAGCCAAACTCTCAATTAGAGTTGAAGACTCCAGATTCTCACCCTCTGAGCAAGAGCTCCTAGAAGCCAATGCGGCAAATGAGACCAGGTCATCCACTAGAGGCCCAAAGCCCAAAGCTAAAACAGACCCAGAACTCAACTCAGAACTCAAAATCAAGCCCAGTGAAAGCTGAGTATCCGCCGCTAACTTATATGGGTTGAATCACTTAGGCTATTGAGGGATTTGGAGGTCATACATGACCGTAATGTGGCTAATAGTCATTGGTGTCTTGGTAGTTATTGAACTACTCACCTATGGCCTCTATTTTGCAGCTTTAGCAGTAGCGGCAATCGTGCCGCTGGTGCTATCTCTTTTAGGTTTTGATCTATGGGTGCAGTCGCTTGGTTTCTTAGGCGCTGTAATTGCGTCCCTTGTGTATGTTCGACCACTAATCAAAAAACTTCAGGGCGATAAGCCCGAGCAAATGACCAACGTCTCAGCGCTAATCGGGAAACCCGCTGAGGTCATCGAAGAGATTTCCCAATTCGCCGGCTCCGCCAAGATCAAAGGCGAGACCTGGAGAGCAAGATGTATCACTGGCACAAAAGCTGCCGGTGCAAAAGTAGTCGTTGATTCAATCGATGGCACAACCCTGATTGTGAGATAAATATGTTTGATATCTTGAACTCTTTTGATTTTGGCAGCATCTTGACTGCCACAGTGCTGATAATTATTGCGCTGCTACTTATTCGCTCAATCCGAATCATCCCGCAGGCCACCTCTGCTGTTGTGGAGCGACTTGGTCGCTACCACAAGACAATGCAGGCCGGCGTGAACCTGGTGTTCCCCTTCATTGATGTGATTCGCAGCAATGTTGACTTGCGCGAGCAAGTGGTTGACTTTCCACCCCAGTCGGTTATTACCGAGGACAACCTGGTTGTCTCAATTGACACGGTTATCTACTACCAAGTAACCGACCCAAAGTCGGCAACCTATGAAATTGCTAACTTTGTTCTAGGTATCGAGCAGCTAACCGTCACTACCTTGCGTAACGCGGTTGGTTCCTTAGATCTAGAAGAGGCCCTCACCTCACGCGAGGCTATAACCGGCGCCCTTCGAACAGTATTAGACGAGGCAACCGGCAAATGGGGAGTCCGCGTGAACCGAGTCGAGATCCGCGACATCGTTCCCCCAGAGTCGGTTCGTGACTCAATGGAAAAGCAAATGAAGGCCGAGCGAGAAAAACGCGCCAGCATCTTGATTGCTGAGGGCACCAAGCAGGCAGACATCCTCACTGCCGAAGGAGCCAAGCAATCTGAGATCCTCAGGGCCGAAGGTGCCGCTAAGGCCACAGTTCTAAATGCCGAGGCAGATGCCAAAGCCCAGGCCTTAGTCGCCGAAGGTGAGGCTGAGGCAATTCAGAAGGTCTTTGAGGCCCTGGCAAATGCCAAGGTTACCGACCAGGCTCTCGCCTATAAATACATCGACCAGCTCAAAGAACTCTCCAATGGAGATGCCAATAAGGTCTGGTTCATCCCAACCGAGCTCACCGCTGCAGCAGCGGCACTGGGCCGAGCATTTGGTCCTAAATAAATAACCAAACTAATAAATGTCGGACCCCAAAGCTAACTTCTTGCTCGTGGCCAGGGGGTAGTTCAACTAGCCACCAAAGCGCTTGTCGCTTTGCAATCCTTCGGGGTTGAAACACCCGAGACCTGGGGGGTCTCGGGTGTTTCTTTTTATGATCTATTCCTTGAGGCCCAAAACGGGCAGAGAAAGGTTATGAAGTGGAAATAGCATCAGGCGATCACTTTTAGGTGAATTCAAAAAGCCCTGTGCTGAGTAGAAAGACCGCGCATTCGCATCTATCGGATGCGTACCAAGCGCCACAGCACCCGCATTTTTTTTAATCACGAATGTCTTTCTAACCGCATCCTGCAGCATGCCCCGGGCTATTCCCAGGCCCCGGTAGGACTGGTCAACTGCGAGTCTTGCGAGCAAAACAATCGGCACCGAGTGTCTGACCAAACCGGACCTTAACGACTGAGGTAATTCGCTAAGAGTTATTGAGCCTGTTGCCAACGAGAAGAAAGCCACGACCCTTCCCTGGTCCGTCACGACAAACGTTCTGGCACTATTT
>JBDNID010000176.1:0-3251 GCA_041688475.1 Aquiluna sp. | reverse complement strand
TTTGTTGGCTCAAGAATCTATGGAGTTGAGCCAAAACAAGTGGATGCGGGCATGCGATCCAAAGTTAAGGCAATGAGCTATGGGCTGGTCTACGGCCTCAGTGAGTTTGGGCTTGGCAGACAATTGCGAATCACAGGTGCCGAGGCCAAGCAGCTAATGAGCGACTACTTTGCCAGATTTGGTGGGGTCAAGACCTACCTCGACCAAGTCGTGCAGCGCGCCAAAGCACTGGGTTATACGGCCACAATTTATGGCAGAAGAAGGCCTTTTCCAGATCTAAACTCCAAGATCTTTCAGGTCCGCGAAAACGCTAGAAGAGCAGCTCTGAATGCACCAATTCAAGGAACTGCGGCTGATGTGATGAAGCTCGCCATGATCAAGGTCTTCGATGAAATGAGAGCTTTGGAACTCAAATCGGAGCTTTTATTGCAAGTTCACGATGAATTGGTTTTTGCGGTCGCGCCTGGGGAACTTGAAACTCTCACCGAATTGGCCACCAAAACCATGCGAGACATTGCCACGCTGAGCGTTCCATTAGAGGTTCACATCGGTGTCGGCGCGAATTGGGAACTAGCAGGGCACTAGCAAAACCGCTAAGCTTGACAGAGTGCCATCGGCATTGATTTCCCCCAATCGTTGGGCCAAAACCACCACTTGCAACTTTGGTTTGGCACGACCCGAGTAAATAAAAGAAGAAGTAATCCAAATATGGTATCTAAGACAACTGCAAAGCCCGTTCAGGTCGCAGTCAATGACATTGGCTCCAAAGAAGACTTTCTAGCCGCAGTCGAAGCAACTCTCAAATTTTTCAACGATGGAGACCTGATCTCCGGCATTGTCGTGAAGATTGATCGCGATGAAGTACTCCTAGATGTTGGCTACAAAACCGAAGGGGTAATCCCGTCCCGTGAGCTCTCTATCCGCCAAGATGCGAATCCGAGTGACATCGTCAAAGTTGGCGACGCAATTGAGGCCCTTGTTCTTCAAAAAGAAGACAAAGAAGGCCGCCTAATTTTATCCAAGAAGCGAGCTCAGTACGAGCGCGCTTGGGGTGATGTGGAAAAAATCAAGGAAGCCGATGGCGTTGTGACCGGCACAGTGATCGAAATTGTCAAGGGTGGTGTCATTGTCGACATCGGTCTTCGTGGTTTCCTGCCAGCATCGCTGATTGAACTTCGTCGAGTTCGGGACCTAGCTCCTTATTTGGGTACAGAGGTTGAGGCCAAAATTCTAGAGCTAGACAAGAACCGCAACAACGTTGTGCTTTCTCGTCGCGCGCTATTGGAGCAGAGTCAGAGCGCAAGCCGTACAACTTTCATGAACGACTTAGTAAAGGGCCAGATTCGCACGGGAGTGGTTTCCTCAATCGTAAACTTTGGTGCATTCATCGACCTGGGCGGAGTGGACGGTCTAGTTCACGTTTCCGAGTTGAGCTGGAAGCACATTGAGCACGCCAGCGAGGTAGTCGAGGTTGGCCAGGAGGTCACCGTTGAGGTCCTAGAGGTAGACCAGGAGCGCGAGCGCGTTTCATTGTCACTCAAGGCAACTCAGGAAGACCCATGGCAGCTGTTCGCTCGCACCCACGCAATCGGTCAGTACATCCCAGGCAAGGTCACCAAAATTGTTCCGTTCGGCGCGTTTGTTCGAGTAGCAGACGGCATTGAGGGTCTAGTCCACATCTCGGAACTATCCGCTAGGCACGTTGAGCACGCCGACCAAGTTGTTTCGGTAAACCAGGAAGTCTTTGTAAAGCTCATCGACATCGATCTAGAGCGCCGCAGAATCTCGCTATCCCTGAAGCAGGCACTCGAAGAAGTGGATGCACAGGGTACCGAGTTCAACCCGGTTCTTTATGGCATGAGCGCGGATTACGACGAAAACGGTCAGTACAGCTACCCAGAGGGCTTTGACCCTGCAACCAGCCTATGGAAACCAGGCTTCGAAGAAGCCCAAACCAAGTGGGAAGCAGAATACGCCGAAGCTCACGCGCGCTGGGAGCTTCATAAGGTTCAGGCCAAAGAAGCAGCAGCTCACCTAGCTGCTCTTCCCGAAACTCCTGCGCCATCAATGGAAGCATCCGCATCCTCCGGTTCAGCTTCAGACCAGGGCACTTTGGCAGACGATGAGTCGCTAGCCGCATTGCGCGACAAGCTTTCCGGTGACAAAGCCTAAAGAAAATCTCAAATCGTTAAACCGGGGTGCGCAAGCATCCCGGTTTTCGCTTTATCCTTGAGGGTGCTTATCGGATTAACCGGCGGGATCGGTTCAGGTAAATCCACCGTAGCCAAGCGGTGGGTTGAGCTGGGTGCGACCGAAATAGACGCCGACCTCTTGGCCAGGGAGGTTGTCGAGCCCCGAACCAAGGGTTTAAATTCTCTGGTAGCCGAATTCGGTAGTGGGATCCTGCAATCATCGGGAGAACTTGACCGAACACATCTTGGTTCCTTGATCTTCAAAGATCAGAGTGCTCGATTAAAAGTAGAGGCTGCCCTTCATCCATTAATTCAAGAGCTCGCGGCAAAAAGAGTTGCGGCGTCCTCGGGAATGATTGTGTATTCAATCCCGCTTCTGGTCGAGACCCAATCAAAACTAAAATTCGACAGAATTGTCACGATTAGCTGCAGTGAAGAAACCCGAATCGAGAGACTTATAGAAACCCGCTCAATGACCAAGGAGCAAGCGCGCCTGCGGATTGAAGCCCAGGCCAGCGATAGGCAGCGTGAAGAAATCGCCGATTTTGTAATCGACTCGGATTGCCCCATGCCAGAGTTCCTTCGAAGGGCCGATGCGGTTTATGAATCTTTGAGCGCTTAGGGTTGATGGATGCTTGACGATGTAAGACCCTTTCGCGCAGAAACCCCGTTTGAACCATCCGGAGACCAGCCAAGGCAATCAGCGAAATTACCGAGCGGCTGACTAATGGCGAACGGGACGTGGTTCTGCTAGGTGCTACCGGAACTGGAAAATCGGCAACCACGGCGTGGGTAATAGAGAAGCTGCAACGCCCAACCCTTGTTATTGCTCATAACAAAACCCTTGCCGCCCAACTCGCTTCGGAGCTCAGGGAGATGTTCCCGGATAACGCCGTTGAGTATTTCGTGAGCTACTACGACTACTACCAACCCGAGGCATACGTTCCGCAGACCGACACGTTTATTGAGAAGGATTCCACCATCAATGAGGAGGTGGAGAGGCTGCGCTACTCGGCAACCATGTCGCTTTTATCCCGAAGAGATGTAATTGTGGTTGCG
>JBDNID010000175.1:0-3382 GCA_041688475.1 Aquiluna sp. | reverse complement strand
CCTGGAAGGTAACCCGAGGTGCGCAAGAACGAGTAGTTCTCTAGCACGTCTAAGATTCCAGCTACTGGCACTAAGACATCATCCTCGGATATTTCAGGCTCTTGCTCGTCTTGACCACCTGGGCGGCCACGGCGATCGCGATCGCGATAGCGACCGCGACGGTTGTTGCTGTTGTTAGATGAAGATCGACCGCCGCGACGGTCATCGTCACGATCGTTGCGAGAGTTATCGCGGTCGGTGCTGCGAGTCTCGCGGTCCTCACGCCCCTCGGATTTCTCAGAGCCAGAATCGGACTTATTTGATTCCGACCTATTCGAGTCGTTGCGGTTAGATTCGGAGCTCTGCCGTTCGCGCCTTGCTGGCGCCTCGGATTTTTCTGACCTATCGGAGTTTTCCGAACCGCCTTCGTTCTTAGCCGAGTCAGCTCTTTGCGGGCTCTGCCTGCCTCGTCTGGCTGGCGCTTCGGACTTTTCGGAGCTTTCAGAAGCACTTGAAGCTTCTGGCTTGCTAGCCACCTCGGCGCCTTCAGTCTTTTTGACTGGGCGGCGGCGAGCGGGTGGCTTTGACTCTGAAGCCTGAGGAGCTTCCACCTTAGGTACTGGTGCCGCTTTTGATTCGGGGGTCGATTCTTTTGATGCTGAAGAACTGGTGGCGCGTCTCGCGCGCTTTACAGGCTTGTCTTGTTGGATTTCATCCATTTGTTTGATTGCTCATTTCTACGCGGCGCTTGGGGCCGTTTATAAAGAATTTCGAGATATGTGCAGTGGGGCTTTTAGCTGCCTGATCCATGCTGCAGTTCAACACTAGCACCTTTATAGTCAACTGCGAGAGTTAGGGCCCGCCATGTGGAAAACTTTTCCGCTACAAATTTGATTGCCTCAAGTCGCTTTTTAGGGTCATCCTCTAAAACCAAAACCGAAGGCCCCGCTCCCGAGACAACTGCGGGGTGACCAAGCCCGCGAAGCTGACTAATTAAATCGCTGGTCTCTGGCATCGCACTGGCACGATAAGTTTGGTGCAATCGGTCCTCGGTGGCTGCAAGCAGTAACTCCGGACTCTGCACCAGAGCGGCGACCAGGAGTGCCGAACGAGAAACATTGAAAACAGCATCGTCATAAGGAACCGAATCGGGCTGCAAGCTCCTGGCTAACTTCGTGGACATCTGATTTGCAGGCACTAGAACCAAGGGGGAAACTCCGCGGTGAACGGTCAACTTCTTATGGCGCGGACCATTCTGGTCAACCCAAGCAATTGTCAACCCGCCAAATAAGGCGGGCGCAACGTTATCCGGGTGTCCCTCGATTTGGGTGGCAAACTCTAAAAGCTGTTGCTCGGATAGTTCAATGTCTTCTTTTAGCAAGGCCGCGGCAAGCATTACTCCCCCAGCAACCGCTGCACCTGAGGAACCCATGCCACGGCCGTGCGGAATCGAGTTATGGCAAGTGATGGAGACCGCTGGAATAGTTCTTTCAAGCGCATCAAAGACATGCTTCAACGATGAATAAATCAGGTTCTTTTCGTCGGTGGGAACATCCTTATAACCCTCCCCCACAACCTCAATCTTTAGGCCGCTGTCGATAACCTCCAGCTCGTAGGTGTCGTAAAAAGAAAGCGCCATGCCCAAAGTGTCAAACCCGGGGCCCAGGTTCGCGCTGGTGGCAGGAACCGTGACTATAAATTTGCTCACTTATTTTTCTCCAGCCCCAGAATTTCGGCCACCGAGGTTGCCAGCGCTGCAACCTTCTTGGGCTTAATTTTTTTTCCCGCTTCGGTCTTCAAGGCCCAATCCGGATCCTTGAGACCATGACCGGTGACGGTTATAACTATGTTGTCTGCCTTTGGCAAAGAGTCCTGAAGAAAAGCCTTATAAAGACCGGCGGCCCCAGCGGCACTCGAGGGTTCGACAAAGACGCCGGTTTCTTGGGATAAAAACCGGTGCATCCACAAGATCTCTTTATCAGTAACCGAACCAAGGCTCCATCGGTTTCGGTCTTGGCGGCCTGCGCCAAATCCCAAGATGCCGGGTTCCCAATTCTGATAGCGGTTGCGATTGTTTCTGGTTTTAGAACTGGAGAGCCCTGAATAAATGGCGCGGCACCAGCCGCTTGGATTCCCCACAGCTTTGGAATTTGCGAAATTCTACCGGCCTGGATTTCCTCTTTATAACCCAGGTGGTAAGCCGAAATGTTACCCGCATTACCCAGTGGCATGGCGTGTAAATCGGGAGCATAACCAAGAGCATCAAACACCTCAAAAGCTGCGGTCTTTTGGCCTTGAAGTCGATCCGGGTTTACTGAATTCACCAAAAACACCGAGTAACTCTGGCTCAGTTCGCGAGCCAAGCGAAGGCAGTCATCGAAGTTTCCTTTGACCTGCAGAATCTGCGCCTTGTGCGCAACGGCTTGCGAAAGCTTTCCCCAAGAAATCTTTCCGGCTGGCACCAATACCACCGACTGCATTCCAGCGGCCACAGCGTAAGCGGCTGCAGCTGCCGAGGTGTTTCCGGTGGAGGCGGCAATTACTGCCTTTGCTCCGTGAAGCGCTGCCTTGGAAACAGCGGTGGTCATGCCCCGGTCCTTGAAAGAACCGGTTGGATTCATGCCTTCATATTTCAGATGCACCTGGCCCACATCCAATAATTTTGCGAGCGCCGGTGCGAGAATCAGCGGGGTCCCGCCTTCCCCGAGAGTGATGATTGGATCACCCTCATTGAAGGGGAGCCTGTCAAAATACTCTCGGATCACTCCGCGCCATTGATGAGCCATTACACGCCCTCCACGCGGATCACAGAGTTGACATTCTGCACCGCATCACTTTCCCTAAGTTTTAGCACAACCCGCTCTAGGTCCGATTCAAGAGCTTGGTGAGTCATCACGGTTAGAAGGGCAGCCCCATTCTTACCGGAGGTCGACTGAGACACCGTTTCAACACTCACGTCATTGAGTGCGAACACCGATGCAACCGCAGCCAAAACGCCGGGTAGGTCCTGCACACGCAGTGTGATCTGGAACCTAGTGGTGACAAACTGCACTGGCAAAATCTCTAAATTGGCGTGCACTGAATCCGCCAGACCAGGGCCTCCCGCAATGTGGCGCTTTGCAGCCGAAACCAAATCGCCCAAAACCGCCGAAGCGGTCTCCGGGCCTCCGGCACCTGCGCCGTAGAACATTAGTTGCCCAGCAGATTCGGCCTCCACGAAGACTGCGTTATATGCCCCGCGAACAGCGGCCAATGGATGGGTCAACGGGATCAGTGTCGGATGAACCCGAGCAACGACTCCGCTTCGGCCATCCTGCTCGATTCTTTCGCAGATTGCCAATAGCTTCACGCAATAACCGGCCTCTCGAGCGGTTTCGATTTGCATAGCCGTAACCGAGCTGAT
>JBDNID010000174.1:0-4053 GCA_041688475.1 Aquiluna sp. | reverse complement strand
CGGCGGTCGCCGAAGCCAGGCGCCTTTACGGCAACAGACTTGAAAATCCCGCGAATCTTGTTCACAACCAATGTCGCCAGGGCTTCGCCATCAATGTCCTCGGCGATGATTAGAAGAGGTTTGCCGGATTGCATTACCTTGTCAACAATTGGGAGCAGGTCCTTCATGTTGGAAATCTTGCTGTTTGCAATTAAAACGTAGGCGTCTTCTAGAACGGCTTCTTGGCGCTCAGGGTCAGAGACCATGTAGGCAGAAACATATCCTTTGTCAAAGCGCATACCCTCGGTGAGTTCGAGCTGAATGCCGAAGGTGTTTGATTCCTCAACGGTCACCACGCCTTCTTTACCAACCTTGTCGATTGCCTCGGCGATTATTTCGCCAATTACGCTGTCTCCCGCGGAGATAGAAGCGGTGGCTGCAATCTGCTCCTTGGTCTCAACTGGAATTGCCATTGCCAAAAGGGCATCGCAAACCGCTGCTGATGCCTTGTCAATGCCGCGCTTTAGGCTAATTGGGTCAGCTCCGGCCGCAACGTTGCGCAGACCCTCTCTGACAAGTGCTTGAGCCAAAACGGTTGCAGTGGTTGTTCCATCTCCCGCTACGTCGTCGGTCTTTTTGGCCACTTCTTTCACCAGCTCGGCGCCGATTCGCTCTAGTGGATCGCTGAGCTCGATTTCTTTTGCAATTGAGACACCATCATTTGTGATGGTAGGGGCTCCCCACTTCTTCTCTAGAACTACGTTGCGACCGCGTGGGCCAAGGGTTACCTTGACCGTGTCAGCCAGGATGTTCAAGCCGCGCTCTAAGCCGCGACGAGCATCTTCATTAAAGTGGATAATTTTTGCCATTTGGGTTTCTCCCGTTTGCACTAAGACTTGGTTTTAGCACTCACGTGTGTAGAGTGCTAATTACATTTTGCCACTCAAAGCCCCCGAGTGCAAGCGAAGGCCGATACGCAATAAGCGCATCGGCCTTCGTTTAGATTGAGAACTAGCTTTATAGAGGTACGACGTTCTCGGCCTGTGGGCCTTTGTCGCCGCTCTTTACGTCAAACTCGACGCGCTGGTTTTCTTTTAGCTCGCGGTACCCATCAGTTGTGATCGCGGAGAAGTGAACGAAAACGTCCGGTCCGCCGTCCTGTGTGATGAATCCGAAACCCTTTTCAGAGTTAAACCACTTTACGGTTCCCTGTGCCATGTATTGCTCCTGATGCTCGTTACGCACTCGCGTAACTCACGAATGCATCAAGAAAAACCTTTGTTCTTACTCGACGAATAAAAGTTTACGCGCTGGCAGCTCAAAAAGATAGTGTTATCGTCGGGCATGAAATGTGTTACCGAAGGGTTATAAAGCAGATATGACGGAAAAAGAATTTAAATACCAAGTCTATAAAACCGATGAGCAGTGGAAAAACGAGCTCTCCGAGTTCGAATACCAGATTCTGAGGATGGCTGGCACTGAGCGCGCCTACACCGGTGAGCTTCTAAAAGAAGAGCGCGAAGGTAGCTACCATTGCCGCGGCTGCGACGCATTCTTGTTTGTTGCAGACACCAAATTCGACTCTCACTGCGGCTGGCCGAGCTTCTACAAGCCCCAAGACAACGATGCAATTCAATACATTGAAGATAAAGCGCACGGAATGACCCGCACAGAAGTTCGTTGCTCCAACTGCGGGTCCCACCTGGGCCACGTGTTCGACGATGCTCCGCAAACCCCAACCGGAGATCGCTACTGCATCAACTCGGTTAGCATCATCTTTAAACCGAAGGCCTGAATAACAGCTCACTAAACTTTGGCTGATCCCGACAACAAGAATCGCAGGTGCCAAGGCTTTGGGAACAGTAATTAATATTTTCGCAATCCTTGTGGGAGCTGGGCTCGGAGTACTCTTGGGGCACCGATTACCCCAGAAGATGTCTCGCACCCTTACGGATGCCATGGGCTTGGTAGTTCTAGTCATCGGAGCTCTAAACCTCTCGGCTCTTCAAGATGAATCTTTTACCCAAACCGTTGGAACCTCTGGAACGCTTTTAGTTGTTTTAGGTGCGCTTTTGCTAGGCGGAGTTTTCGGATCGCTTTTCAAAATAGAGGAGCGACTCTCCGAATTCGGCAGCTGGCTGCAGCACAAAACCTCCAAAGGTGAGTCGAAAGACAAAGAACGTTTCATTGAGGGCTTTGTTAATTCCTCTTTGCTTTTCACCATCGGGCCGATGGCTGTATTGGGTAGCTTGCAAGACGGGCTCGGTCAGGGAATCGAAGTTTTGGCTCTGAAATCTACCCTTGACGGTTTCACTTCAATCGCCTTTGCGGCGGCCCTGGGCTGGGGGGTCGCTTTCTCCGCGATACCAGTCGGTATCTGGCAAGGGTTCCTAACTGTCTTGGCTCTAGGCGCTGGCGCCGTGATGTCGGACGCCGTCATCGCATCAATTACTGCCACCGGTGGAGTACTACTTCTTGGAACCGCGCTGCGGCTAATGCGAATCAGAATGGTTAGCGTGGCAGATTTGTTGCCAGCCCTGTTATTTGCTCCACTACTCACAATTTTGGTTGGAGTAATTCTTTAGCTTTGACCGGTTAGCCTTTTCACATCACCCAATAGGGCATCAAACTCAGCTTCTGTCATTAGGCCCAATTCCATTGCGGCCTGCTTTACCGATTGACCGGTCTTACCCGCGTGCTTGGCGATGTGAGAAGCGCTCTCATAACCTAATGATGGAGCGAGCGCCGTCACTAAGCCGATCGAATTCTCAACCGTCAATTTCAAATATTCGGTATTCGCGGTGATTCCTTGGATGCAGTACTCCCCTAGCACTTTGCAGCCGTGCCTGAGGTAAACAATGCTCATCATCAGAGCTCTGGCAATAATCGGCTCAAAAGCATTCAGTTGCAGCTGTCCCGATTCGGCAGCCATCGTGACGGTTAGGTCGTTACCGATTACTGAAAAGGCAATCTGATTCATAACCTCTGGAATTACCGGGTTCACCTTGCCGGGCATCATCGAGGAACCGGCCTGCCTTGCAGGCAGGTTGATTTCGCCGAAACCAGCCCTAGGTCCGGAAGATAGAAGCCTGAGGTCATTCGAGATCTTCGAGAGCTTGGAAGCTAAGCGCTTGAGTGTGCTGGAAGTGGACACAAATACTCCGGTGTCGCTGGTTGCCTCAATCAGGTTTTCGGCGACTGTGAATTCGTGGTCACAGACCTTGCTCAAAACAGCACACACCACCTGGGAGTAACCTTCAGGGGTGTTTAGCTGAGTGCCAATAGCTGTTCCACCTAGGTTAATCTCACTCAGCAGGGGAATCATCTCGCGAAGTCGGCCCTGTTCTTCATAAAGCGTTTGCGACCAAGCGGCGAATTCTTGACCCAGAGTCATTGGAACGGCATCTTGTAGCTGGGTTCTACCCATCTTGATGACCTCGGAAAACTCCTTGGCCTTGAGGTTGATTATCACCCTCAGAGCCTCAACTTCATCAATCAAAGCGATAATTTCAATAATCAGCGAGACCTTTATGGCGGTTGGATAAACGTCGTTGGTGGATTGCGAAGCATTCACGTGGTTCAGAGGGTCTATGAACTTATAGTCGCCTTTTTTATGCCCCGCCATTTCTAGGGCTCGGTTAGCAATCACCTCATTGGCATTCATGTTCGTTGAGGTGCCAGCCCCACCTTGGATGGCATCGACCACAAACTCGGTGTCCAGAAGGCCATTCCGCACCTCTCTACAGGCAGCGATTATGTGTGGCGCGATTTCATCGGGGAGCACTCCAAGTTGTTGATTGGCCATCGCTGAGGCTTCTTTCACGAATCCCAGCGCCCTCACAAAAGAGCGATAATGCCCAATTGACACTCCGCTGATTGGAAAGTTCTCTATCGCTCTTAGGGTGTGCACTCCCCAATAAGCCTCTGATGGGATTTCTCGTTCGCCGAGCAGATCTTTTTCGAGCCTCGTTGCCGTCATGAACCTAAGTATCCTCCTAAGAACGGCACAGTAGTCTCATAAACATGGAACCCTGGACTGCAACCAAGTTGGCATTTAGCCAATTCTCGACTTTT
>JBDNID010000173.1:0-5407 GCA_041688475.1 Aquiluna sp. | reverse complement strand
GCTAACCAAAAACCAGCTTGAAAATAAGTTGGGGCTGCTTGGGACAATCCCGGTGGCCAAAAGAACCGAGACTGTTTTTGATTTAGTTGCAAGATCCGCGATGGCTGCCAATGGCATCTCTCGAGTCTCGCCCAGACTCAAGCAAGAAATTGACTTGCTTTTAGAGCGAACGAGTCTGAGCAAAAAGGCCAATCATAAAATTGGAGAGCTCTCTAGTGGCTTTCGCCAGGTTGCAGTTATTGCTGCGGCCTTGGTAAAAAACCCCGAAGTCTTGTTGCTTGATGAACCGACTAATTCGCTGGATTACAGTCACCAGTTACAGGTAATAAACCTTCTATCCTCCTTAAAGCGCGAGCGCCGGATGACAATCATCGCCGTGATTCACGATTTAAACTTGGCAGCTCGCTTCGCCGACACAGTAGTGATTCTGAAAGACGGGCGCGTGATTGCCCAGGGTGAACCCAAAGAGGTCATTACTCCAAACAACCTGGCGAGCGCCTTCAATATCTTGGCCAGGGTGATCGAGGATCCAATTGGCAAAACCCAACTGGTTATTCCTATTCGCCAGCTTGGATAGTTAGCGAATCTGCCGAACCTCAGGCATACTTATAAAAGTTTGCTCAATGAAGGCGCGGTTGCAATGCAGCACCAAATGGTTTGCGCCTATTAGCGAATAAGGGCAAGGACTGGGCCCATTTCCAAAATCGGTCAAAGTTCGGTTGTGAAATCAATGCGTATCTTGCTAATTGGGGCAGGTGGTGTTGGCGATGCTATCGTCAAGCTTGCCGCTAATCGTAATTTCTTCGAAAAAATAGTGGTTGCAGACTACGACCTAAATCGCGCCCAAAAAAGCGTTGATTGGGTTAAGGCAAACCACAAAACTGAGGTGGCTGAATTATTTGAAGCTACTCAAATCGACGCTTCAAAATCCGAGAATGTCGCAGCAAAAATAACTGAGCACTCCATTACCCACGTAATGAATGCGGTTGAGCCGAAGTTTGTGCAGAGCGTGTTCCAAGGTGCTATCGATGCCAAGGTCAACTACATGGATATGGCCATGAGTCTCAGCCATGCCCATAAGACCGATCCTTTCAATCAGCCTGGTGAGAAGCTCGGCGATTGGCAATATGACAAAGCCAAAGAGTTTGAAGCAATTGGCAAACTCGCACTGATTGGCACCGGTGCCGAGCCCGGCATTTCGAACATATTTGCCCGTTATGCAGCCGACCACCTGTTTTCAGAGGTAGATGAAATTTCCATCATTGATGGTGGCAACTTGGTTGTCACAAACGATGCGGGGGAAGAAATTTTTGCCCCTTCGTTTTCAATCTGGACGGTAATAGAAGAGTGCTTGAACCCGCCTTTGATTTGGGAAAAAGAAAAGGGTTGGTATACCACCGAACCATTTAGCGAGCCAGGGTTCTTTGAGTTTCCAGGAGGTATTGGGCCTGTTGAGTGCGTGAATGTGGAGCACGAGGAAGTCAACATGCTTCCACGCACCATGGATGCGAAAAAAGTTACTTTTAAATACGGCCTTGGTGAAGAATTCATCGGAATCCTAAAAACCCTGCACAATTTGGGCTTGGATGGCATTAACCCGATTGCAGTTCGCTCTGAGAGTGGCAAGGCCATGGTTGCCCCGCGCGACCTGGTGGCAGCGGTGCTTCCGGACCCAGCCTCACTGGCCGATCGGATGACCGGTAAGACCTGTGCTGGGACCTTGGTCACCGGCAAGGGCCTGGATGGAGAAGATAAGGCCAGCTACCTCTATCACGTGGCGGATACCGAATGGACTAACGCCAACTACCAGTCGCAAGCTGTGGTTTGGCAGACCGCGCTTGTGCCCACCATTGCTCTTGAGCTTTTAGCCACCGGAGTCTGGGGTGGCCAAGGCGTTATGGGCCCAGAAGAATTTGATGCAAAGCCATTTTTGGACCTGCTAGCCGGGGATTATGGTCAGCACTGGGGCATCGACGACAGGGACCCAAAAAACCCAGCCCTAATTCGCTAGAACTTTTTGCTCCCCCCCCTGTAATTTTTAACTCGGTGGGGGAACACATTCAGCGTTTTTGCAGTTGTAGAACGTAGATTTAGCTAAGAAATTAAGGAAGTAATTCATGAAGAAGACAAGTCGCTGGATTCCCGCCGCATTAGCACCGGCCATAATCGCTCTTGGAGTCGTTGCCATACCGATGCAGGCCAACGCCATTGACCTTCCAGATGTGACTCCTCAGGAGCTAATGCTGCTGATGGAGTCCAACATGGAGTCGAATGCGACTTTGGAGTTTTCGGGCACCGTCATTAAGACAACCGACCTCGGACTTCCAGCTCTGAATTTCAGCTCAATGATGAATGAAGAAATGGTTGCAGAGATGCAAGAGAAGATGCCGCCAGAAATGGCAGACTTCGTTCCGCAAATCATTGAGTCAAACACTTTGACCCAAGCACTTGAACTAATCGCAGGAACACACAAAATGCGGGTTTACGTGGGCGGTAAAGACCAGCTGCGAGTCCAGATTCTTGACCCAATGTCGCAGCGCGATTTAATCCTGAATGGCCAGGAACTCTGGATCTACGATGCAAAGAGTGCAACCGCTATGAACACACAGCTGGACTACAAGGTAGACCAAGGCACTCGTTCCGAGCTGGAGAGTCAATTTGCTGAGGCCGAAGCAGAACTAAACCAGTACGCCCAGTCAATCGCCTTGGACCTAAGTTCGCCGTCGGCAGTAGCCGAGTACATCATGGCTCAGGTAACCGAATCGACCACCGTCACAGTTGGAGTCGACAAGATGGTAGCTGGACGCGGTGCTTACGAGTTAATCGTTGAGCCAAAGGCTCAAGAGTCGCTTGTAGCCAGGTCGGTTATTTCTATCGATGCCGAGAACGGAATGCCGCTAAAGGCAGAGGTGTTCTCAAAGGAACAGGTTTCAGCTGCAATCTCAGTGGGCTTTGAGTCAATCAGTTTTGCACCAGTAGCTGACTCACTATTCGAATTCACCCCACCAGCCGGAACCACGATTGAGGATCTGGTGATTCCAGAGCTTCCAAAAATGGACCGACAGCTGACCGAAGCCGACCTGGAAGCATTGAAGGCAGAGCTAGAAGTGGAGTATGCGGATCAGCCAAAGCCTCAAATGATTGGTGAGGGCTGGACCAGCGTTGTTTACCTTCCCGCTATGCCACAAGATGTTCCAATGGAACTGATGGGCACCGAGCTATTTGGTGACATGTTTGACACCGTTGCCGGTGGCAAGGTTTTCTCCACTCCACTAGTCAATGTTTTGATCTTAGATTCCGGCGAGGTTTATGCCGGCGCGGTAACGGTTGATTACTTAGTTTCGGTTTCTCAAAACTAATTCGTGATCGATGAAAATCAGCTAGCTATTTCAACCAAATCGCTAGTAAAGCAGTTCGGATCTCAGCAAGCGGTTGCCGGTATTGATTTATCGGTACCGCTTGGATCGGTGTTTGGTTTCCTCGGCCCTAACGGGTCTGGGAAGACCACCACCATCCGGATGCTCTTGGGGCTAGCTGATGCATCAAGCGGTGAAATTGAAGTTTTAGGTAATTCAATTCCAGCCAAGCTTCAACAAACACTGCCGCTGGTGGGCGCCCTGGTCGAAGGACCAGCCTTCTACCCATACATGTCCGGCCGCAACAACCTTATTCGTATCGATTCAGCCGATAAATTCTCGGACCCAAAAACAAGAAAAACCCGTGTTGAAGCAGCACTTGAAAGAGTGGGCTTAACCAACGCTTCCAAGAAAAAGGTGCACGCCTACTCACTTGGAATGAAGCAGCGGCTAGGACTGGCGAATGCTCTCCTCAAGCCACGAAAAATGCTAATTCTTGACGAGCCAACCAATGGACTCGACCCACAGGGCACAAGAGAAGTTAGAAACCTAATCAGGTCCTTGGCCAAAGAGGGAATCACAATCTTTGTCTCGAGTCACCTTCTTAGCGAAATCGAACAACTCTGCGATCACCTGGCGGTTATGACCGCCGGCAAGATTGTCGCTCAAGGAAGTATCGAAGAGCTTCGTAGCAAGACTCAAACTCGATTGGTTCTAAAAACCGACAGACTCGACGACGCGGTGACTCTGTTAAAGGCCGAAGGTATTTCAAAACTCTCGCTCAAAGCCGATCAGATTATTGCTCCGGTGGAAAACCATTTCGATGTCGCAAAGCTGAATCAAAAACTTGTCAAAGCCAAATTCATGATCACCGAAATTCGCCTGGAACAGCCGAGTCTCGAAGAGCTATTTGTAAATCTAACCGGAGAGGGGTTTGAGGTTGTTCGCTAAAGCCCTAGGTCTATCACTAATGCGCTCGGAGTTAAGAGTGATGTTTACTCGTCGCCGCACCTGGGCGATGCTGGCTGCAGTGGCGCTCATACCCATTCTCTTGGCCGTTGCCGTGGCGCTCACCAGTGATCAGCTGGCCCCGGGTGAAGGCCCGCCGTTTCTAGATAGAGTCACCCAAAACGGTCTATTCACCGGGTTTACCGCAACGCTTTTGGCGCTGCCGCTGTTTTTGCCACTCACCGTTGCGGTTGTGGCCGGCGACACCATCGCAGGTGAGGCCAGTCTTGGCACCTTGAGATACCTTTTGATTGCTCCGGTTGGGCGCTTGCGTCTACTAGTTGTGAAATACCTTGGCACCGTCGTTTTTGCTCTAGCCGCCACCTTCACGCTCATGATTGCAGGAGCAATTATCGGAACCATCTTGTTCCCAGTAGGACCGGTAACGCTTTTATCGGGAGATGTGATTAGCCTCGGCGAATCAATCTGGCGCATGGCGCTCGTGGCCATCTACACCGCGCTCTCGATGACCGGCATCCTGGCAATTGGTTTGTTCATATCAACATTGACGACAGTTCCAGTAGGCGCCATGGCAGCGACCGTGGTCCTAACTGGAGTTAGCCAAATCCTGGACAACCTTCCTCAGGTCTCTTGGTTGCACGAATGGCTATTCACCCACTACTGGTTAAACTTCGCAGACCTATTACGCCAACCAATTGAGCTTGGCTCATTCGGTCAAAATGCGCTTTTGCAACTCGGCTACATCGCAGTCTTTGGCGCATTGGCATACTCAAGATTCACAACCAAGGACATCCTCAGCTAATCGACTGTTACACTTCTAAGCTGCAGGGGCCTCTAGCTCAGTTGGTTAGAGCAACGGACTTTTTCTCCGTGGGCCTTTTTAGCCCAAGACCACAGCCCTCCCAGCTCTCGACCTTTAGTTTGCTGGCTTAGAGAGCCGAACCGAGGCGAATACAGGCTCTGGAATCTCCTCAGAAACAACTACGTTCCGATTTTGTTCCGAATTTAGCGTCGAAACGGGTTGTAGCTTGTTAATCCACGACATGTTGTCAGCGGGAAAAAAGTGGGCGTAGGTGCTGAGT
>JBDNID010000172.1:0-3064 GCA_041688475.1 Aquiluna sp. | reverse complement strand
TTTGTTTCACGGCCTCGTTGATTGGTGTCATATCCAGCGGGCTGAGAGTCCGAACATCTATCACCCCGGCGTCGATGCCTTCGGCTAAGAGTTGCTCTCTGGCTTCAAGGGCTCTTGAGACCATGATGCCGGTGGCAACCATGGTCATATCCCTACCGGTTGCCAAGACATTTGGTACTCCAATTGGCGAGCGGTAAGGCTCCTCGGGGACCTCGCCAGAGGTCCGATAGAGCAATTTATGCTCCAGAATAATTACCGGGTTTGGGTCATCCAAAGCCGCTAACAAAAGCCCTTTTGCCTCGTAGGGGCTTGATGGCATAACCACCTTTAGCCCTGGCACATGAGCAAACCAAGCCTCTAGGCTCTGGGAGTGCTGCGCAGCAGCACCGGTTCCAGAGCCGGTTGGCGCCCGAAGCACCATTGGCACCGAAAGCTCGCCACCCAACATGAAGTGAATCTTGGCGGCCTGATTCACAATCTGATCCATGGCCTGGGCTGTGAAGTCAGAGAACTGAATCTCAACAATTGGCTTCATGCCAACTAGCGCGGCACCAACCGCGGCACCAACAATGCCGAGTTCTGAAATCGGGGTGTCTCTAATGCGCTCGGGCCCAAAGCGGTGAATCAGGTCACCGGTGACCCCGAATGCTCCACCGTAAATACCGATGTCTTCTCCAAGCATGAAAACGCTCGGATCAGCCTCCATTGCCTGGCCAATCGCTTCGCGGATTGCCTCGGCATAGGTGATAATTCTGGATGACATTTAGACCGCCCTAAAAACGCTAGATAGTAGTTCTGCCGGGTCGGAATCAGGAGCGCTAGTTGCATCCCTTATGGCCGAGCGAGTGTCCTCACGAACCTTCTCGCGCAAAGCATCAATATCAGCCTGGCTTAGGCTTCCAGCTTCTAGGGCCTTGGTCTCGAAGCGACCAATTGGGTCATTGCTTTTCCACTCTTCAATTTCTTCTTTGGTGCGGTAAAGGTTTTTATCAGACTTACTGTGACCCTTATGGCGATAGGTAATCGCCTCAATCAGAGTTGGGCCGCCACCCGAGCGAGCTTTGTCCACAGCCTTTTTGGCGGCTAGGTAAACCTCATCAACATCGTTGCCATCAACGGTGACCCCCTCAATGCCGTAGGCAGCGCCTCGCTCCGAGATGAACTTGATCTTCATTGATTCTTCAATCGAATTACTCATGCCGTATTTATTGTTCTCGCAAACAAAAATCACCGGCAGATCCCAAATCGCGGCCAGGTTCAACGCTTCGTGGAAAGCGCCCTCATTGGTTGCACCATCTCCAAAAAAGCTCACCACGACATTGGATTTGCCCTGCATTTTTTGCGCAAGGGCCGCCCCTGCCGCAATCGGGATGCCGCCGGCAACAATGCCGTTGGCGCCCAAATTGCCAGTTTCAACATCGGCGATGTGCATACTGCCCCCGCGGCCACGACAGTAGCCACTTTGTTTGGCTAGAAGCTCGGCCATCATCCGAGTTAGATCTGCACCCTTGGCGATGCAGTGGCCGTGGCCGCGGTGAGTACTTGTGATGTAGTCGGTGGGTAATAAAGCAGCACATACCCCCGTTGCAGAAGCTTCCTGGCCAATCGATAGATGCATTGTGCCGTGCATAAGACCTCGGGCAAATAGCGCATCCACCGCCTCTTCAAATGACCTAATGGCCAATAGTGACCCGAGGGCCGCCTTGGCGGCAGCCGGGTCCTGAGAGATTGAGCCCGCTTCCGGTGAGATTAGGGGATTTATCGCTGCCATTTCGCATCCTCGCTGATTTGAGATTGCTGTCAAAAGTAGCCTGAATCTCTCACAAATGCCTGTGTAGAACAGCCATCATCACATACGTGAGCCAGCTAGAAAGGGGGCCAATGGCCAAGAAAATGACAAATGATTAGAGGGCTGGAAGCTAAAGACTTGGCTAACTAGCCCGCATCGGCAATCAGAGCCAAAATATCGAAGTCTGGCTCATAGCTAAAAGTTCCAGACCAAGACCCATCAAGCGCCCCGCCAGAAACAATCAACCCGTTCTGAATCACAACCTCAAAAGGGCTTGAAACATCGTTGGTAATAGATAACCCAGTCGGAGTCACCAAGACCTCAGAGCTGCCGTCTTGGCTAAATAGCCAAGCGGCGTAAACGGTGAAGAGCTCTTTTTCTTCAACAGGGATTGCCTCATTGAAGGTGAAGTTATAAAGCGCCGCCACAAACACGGCATTACTCGGGTCATAGCTAAGGATGTATTGGTCTTCCCCGGACATAACAGTCTCGGTCATCCCTGCGCTTTGAAATAGCGCATAGCTTGCCTCAACCGCCAAAAGCGCTTCACCCAGTTCATCTAGCTCGCCTGGCACCTCTGGAGAGCTCTCGGGGGAAGTTTCTGAGGCTGCAGGAGAGCTGTCAGTGTCACTAGTAGGGCTGCAGCCCGAAAGACCAAGAAACATAGCGACAGCCAGCGCACTTGCGGCTAAGAGTTTGATTTCAGGTTTGAGCATTAGATAAGCCTAATAAATAGCCCAGCTCTCAAGGCTGCCTTTCGGCCAATCCGCAGAGCTGCAGAGGTCCTAAGAAGGTGGACTTTAGAGCAAGCATCTAGCGTGGCCATTTTTGGCGAGGGTGAAAAAAGATAAAGTAATCTTCGCTAGCACCCTGCATGAGCTCTTCGAAACACTGTCAATCACTCACCTGTTGGACCAAAGACTTTGGAGAAAACCCGCAGAACAAGATCCTTCACCATCGATTACCAGGGGGTCGGTATCAACTCGGGGATGTCACTAAGAATCTGTCTCAATGCGGCTGTCTAAGCCTTTCACCTCAATAGCCTTCAGGTTTAAAAAAGGAGCCCCAATTGATTCTTCTAAAGCCACAAAAAGGTATTTCTATTCGAGTCTTGTTTTGAGTCCCAAATAGGATACGCTCACTTCAATGGTGAGGTGACTTTGAAAAGACGTTTCCCAAGACCTAAAGACCTGGCGCCTCTGCTCAGGTTCAAGGCGTATGACTTCAACGGCAAGCGCCGCCGACTTGAATCCGCCCTGACCATTTATGACCTTC
>JBDNID010000024.1:0-4229 GCA_041688475.1 Aquiluna sp. | reverse complement strand
TCCCCCGGTGCCAACTATGTCGACAGCATCATTGCCAGTTTCCAAAATCACCGCGCTCGAAAGCATGACATCTACGAGACCCGCTAACTCCTCAACGCTTTCACCCTTAGATCGCAGTGCCAGCATGAAAGCGCCCATTTGAGCCTGGGATGCTTCCCCCTGCATTATTTGGGCCATCGCCCACTTTGCGAGGTCCCTGTTTAGGTCCTCCCCCGCCAATAAAGTGGCAAGGACACTCGGCCAAGTTGAATTGCTCATGATCTAGAGTTTAGCGAGCGAGAAAAATCGTTTAAAAGTCCGTAAATATTGTTCGAAATGCCCGCTTTAGGGCCTTACCAAAGCATCCGTTCGGATAGACTTTTAGCTATGGCATCCTCTACAATTCCGCAAGCAGCGAACACGGTCATCAATAGACCGAACTCAACTTCGGTCGGAACCATTGTTTGGCTCGGCAGCGAGGTCATGTTCTTCGCTGGTCTTTTTGCTATGTATTTCAGCCTGCGAGCCGGCGCTCCTGCGCTGTGGGAGAGCGAAGTTGTAGTTCTAGATGTTCCCTTCGCCTTTATCAACACTCTAATCCTTGTCACCAGCTCATTTACAGCTCAGTTCGGTGTTTTTGCCGCCGAAAGACTGCAGCCAAGAAGAACTGGAACTTCTCCTCTTAAATGGGGCATGGTCGAGTGGTTCATGCTCACCTACCTACTTGGTGCCGTATTTGTATCTGGCCAGATTTGGGAATACGCAATCTTGATATCTGAAGGTGTGACAATAGCCTCCAACTCCTATGGCAGCGCGTTTTACATCACCACTGGATTCCACGCCATACACGTAATCGGAGGCCTACTCGCCTTTTTAGTGATTGTGGGAAGAGCCTTCGCAGTAAGGAATTTTGGTCACCGCGAAGCCACCAGCGCAATCGTGGTTTCTTATTATTGGCACTTTGTAGACGTGGTGTGGATTGGCCTTTTCGTGGTCGTCTACATCCTTAGATAGACGGAGAGATTGTTGAAATCTGAAAAACCGATGAGGCGCCGTCCCTGGGCCGCAGGATTTGTTATTTTCCTGGGTCTGGTTCTTTCAGGAGGAGGTTACGCTGCAGCGACCAACGTCGTGCAAGCAGATGCATCCTCACCGGCCCAGGTGGATGAGGGTCGCAAATTATTTCTAGCGAACTGCTCCACCTGCCACGGATCAAACGGTGAGGGAGCCATCGGCGGCCCAAGTCTGATTGATGTTGGAGCTGCGTCAGTAGATTTCCAAGTGGGCACCGGTCGAATGCCAGGACAGGGCTCTGGACCTCAGCTTTATAAGAAACCGGTTCAGTTCACCGAACCTCAGATTGCTGCAATGGCGGCGTATGTTGCATCCCTCGCTCCCGGACCAGCAATCCCAACCGAAGAGATGCTCAGAACCGATGGTAATGCAACCCATGGCGGAGAATTGTTCAGAATCAACTGCGCGATGTGCCACAACGCCGTCGGCGCTGGTGGGGCTTTGACGCAAGGAAAGTTTGCCCCAAAACTCCAAGGAGTAACCGAAAAGCACATCTACGAGGCAATGGTTACTGGCCCCCAGAACATGCCGGTATTCAACGATGCCAACCTGACTCCAGAGGATAAAAAAGACATCATCACGTTCCTGAAGTACGTCGAAGAGAACGACTCTGTGGGCGGATTCGAACTTGGCTCAATAGGCCCGGTTGCCGAGGGATTATTTGTGTGGATCTTTGGGTTGGGTTTTATCATTGCAATCACCGTTTGGCTTGGCGCCAAATCGAACTAGGAAGGTAGCTGATGAGTGACATTGAAAAGGTCTATCCAGCTGGCCTAGCGGGTGAGATTGAGAGACCCATTCCCAATCCTGGAATCGAGCCCCACCGGCTAAGAATGACCGACAAAAGTGAGAAACACGCCAGGACTGCCGAAAAGCAGATCTCAGCGATGTTTTTGGTCTCAGTCATCGGGGCATTTATAGCAATTTGGGGATTCGTAGCCTTTCCAATCAATGATGGGGATTTGTCTGCGACTCGGAACAACACGCTGTGGATGGGTGTTGGGATGGCCCTGAGCCTTTTCGGTATCGGCTTTGGAGCAGTGCACTGGGCTAAGACCCTAATGCCCGATGCTGAGGTTTCAGAGCCGCGTCACCAAGCCCGCAGCCCGGATGAGTCGAGAGCAGCAGCTGTTGAAATCATCAAAATGGCTGATGGTGAATCCGGTTTTTCAAGAAGAAAACTGATTCGTCGGAGTCTTTATGGGGCACTAGCCGTATTCCCGGTGCCTGCGATCGTTATCTTTGGCGACTTAGGTCCTGTAGTTGGAGACTCTCTAAAAAACACCATGTGGAGAGAAGGCGTAAGGCTCACTAAGGATCCCACCGGAATTCCAATCAAGGCCTCTGAGGTCACAATTGGCTCGGTGTTTCACGTAATTCCAGAGGGCTTATCCGATCTTGACCACAAGTTGGAAGAAAAGGCTAAGGCCGCTGTTTTGCTAGTCAGGGTTAACCCGTCCGATTTGAACGAAGACCCCGCCAAAGCCGGGTGGAGTTACGACGGAATAGTGGCATATTCCAAGATCTGCACGCACGTAGGTTGCCCGGTCTCGCTCTACGAGCAGCACACCCACCATCTGCTATGCCCATGTCACCAGTCGACTTTCGATCTAGCAAACCACTGTGAGGTAATCTTCGGACCAGCCTCCAGAGCGCTTCCTCAACTGCCAATTGCAGTTGACGCGGAGGGCTACCTAATCGCTCAGCGCGATTTCGACCAGCCGGTCGGCCCATCATTCTGGGATATGAGGAAATAAATGAGCACGACATCTAAGCCAAAAAAATCTGGCGGAGCACTGGCAGGGACAGCAAACTACCTCGATGAGCGAGTTGGCCTCGGAATAGTACTGAAAGGCTTTGGTCGTAAGGTTTTCCCTGACCACTGGAGTTTCATGCTTGGGGAGGTGGCTCTCTACAGCTTCGTGATCCTGATTCTTTCAGGAACATTCCTAGCATTTTTCTACCAGCCCTCCATGGCTGAGGTCTACTACCAGGGTAGCTACGCGCCCCTAAAGGGTGCGGAGATGTCCATTGCGTACGCTTCTAGCCTCGACATTAGCTTCGATATCCGCGGTGGGCTTCTTATGCGTCAGGTTCACCACTGGGCTGCATTGCTCTTCATAGCCGCTATCGGCCTGCACATGCTCAGGGTGTTCTTCACAGGGGCATTCCGCAAGCCACGCGAGCTCAACTGGGTTGTTGGCTTTCTGCTGTTCCTAATGGCGATGGGCGCTGGCTTCACTGGTTACTCACTACCAGATGACCTGTTGTCTGGAAACGGTCTTCGCATCATCGACGGAATGCTAAAAGGAATTCCTGTGATCGGGACCTCAGTATCCTCGGGCTTCTTCGGTGGAGAATTCCCAGGTACCGAAGTCGTCGCCAGGCTCTACAGCCTCCACATCATGATCATCCCAGCTCTAATCATCGTGTTCATAGCGCTGCACTTGATGATGGTTATCATTCACAAGCACTCCCACTACTCGGGCCCAGGGCGCACCGACGAAAACGTTGTTGGATACCCACTAATGCCCGTGTATGTTGCCAAGGCCGGTGGATTCTTCTTCTTGGTATTCGGTGTAATCATGGCTATCTCCGCCACTTTCACGATCAACCCGATCTGGAACTACGGACCTTATGACCCCTCCCCTGTTTCGGCAGGTACTCAGCCGGACTGGTACATCGGATGGCTGGACGGTGCGCTTCGCTTGGCACATAGCAACTGAGACATTTCAATCGCAGGCTATGTGATACCGATGGGCGTAATGGTACCGCTAGTCGTTTCACTGGTCTTCCTGGCCCTCGTTGCCGCGTACCCATTCATCGAGAACTGGGTAACCCAGGACAAGCGCGAACACCACGTGCTCGACCGGCCACGAAACGCCCCAACCAGAACCGCAATCGGCGCTGCCGGAGTGACCTTCTACGGTGTTCTATGGGCCGGTGCATCCACGGACTTGATTGCTATCAACTTCCAGATGTCGCTGAACCAGATCCTAGTTGCGATGCAGATACTTCTCATCATCGGTCCAGTCATCGCCTACTGGGTGACCAAGCGTGCCTGCTTGTCTCTTCAGCGTAAGGACCGAGAGATTGCACTGCACGGTCGAGAATCAGGCCGAGTGGTGCGACTCCCCCACGGTGAATACATTGAAATCCATGAAAAGGTGGATAAG
>JBDNID010000171.1:0-19595 GCA_041688475.1 Aquiluna sp. | reverse complement strand
TAGTTTGACCGCAGTCAAATGACTACCAGTTCTCTAGGTTTGAGTAAAGCGGAATTGCCTCGGTGAGCACGCGCACTCTTGCCCTAAGGGCCGCAATGTCAGATCCTGAAATCAAAACGTGGGCGATGATTTCCGCCACCTCAGTGAACTCGGTAGCCCCGAAACCTCGCGTGGCCAAGGCTGAGGTTCCAATCCTGACACCCGAGGTGACCATCGGTGGTCTCGGGTCATTTGGCACCGAGTTCTTGTTTACCGTGATCCCGGCTTCGTGGAGAAGGTCTTCAGCCATTTGGCCATCGAGCTGAGAGTTGCGAAGATCAATCAGAACTAAATGAACATCGGTTCCGCCAGTTAGCACGGAAGCCCCCGCGGCAACAACATCAGGCTGAATTAGGCGTTCCGCGATTATTTTGGCGCCTTCGATCGTTCGCTGCTGGCGCTCTTTAAATTCGGGCTGCATGGCTTGCTTAAAAGCTACCGCCTTGCCAGCTATCACGTGCATCAACGGACCGCCTTGTTGCCCAGGGAACACAGCGGAGTCGATTTTTTTAGCGTACTCCGCCTTGCACAAAATCATGCCGGATCGAGGACCACCAAGAGTTTTGTGCACTGTCGAAGAAACCACATCGGCGTAGGGAATTGGACTTGGGTGAACTCCTGCAGCAACCAGGCCAGCAAAGTGTGCCATGTCTACCCAAAGCTTTGCTCCAACCTCATCCGCAATTGCCCTAAAGGCCGCAAAATCAAGATGTCTCGAGTACGCTGACCATCCCGCAATCAAAACCGTTGGGCGAACTTCTAGTGCTCGCTGTCGAACTATGTCCATATCAACCAAGAAAGTTTCTTGGTTTAGCTCATACTCATGACCCTCGTAGGTCTTGCCGGAAAAGTTCAACCTCATGCCGTGAGTGAGGTGCCCTCCATGAGCCAAACTCAAACCAAGAATCTTGTCCCCTGGCTTGGCAAGTGCCATCAAGACAGCTGCGTTGGCGGTGGCTCCTGAGTGGGGTTGAACATTCACGTGTTCGGCTCCAAAGAGCTCTTTCAGACGAGTCTTGGCAAGCTCTTCGGCAATGTCCACCGCTTCGCAGCCACCGTAATAGCGCTTGCCCGGGTAGCCCTCTGCATATTTATTCGTTAGAACCGATCCGGTGGTTTCCAGAATACTCCGCGAGACAAAGTTCTCGCTGGCAATCATCTCTAGTGTGTGGCGCTGACGATCTAGCTCCTGCTGTAATACGGCGGCAATCTCCGGATCAACCTCGGATAGTGGGGCAGAAAAGCTTGCTGGCTGAGTTGTCATCCCCAAAGTTTACCAAACCCAAAGCCCGAATCTTGGCTTTGGCCTCAATAGGATTGTGGGCATGCAAACAACCAAAGAACACTGGGTCCTAACCTTTATTTGCGCCGATAAAAAAGGTATCGTGCATGCCATTTCTGGAGCGGTAGCGGAAGTCGGTGGCAACATCTCCGAGAGCCACCAGTATGCCTCAATGGATACCGGTAGGTTTTTCATGCGCCTTCAGATTGAAGCAGATATTTCAAAGCAGGATTTTGAAAAACAGTTCGAGGCTATCGCTGAAAGATTCCAGATGGAATACGTGCTGGATTTTGTTTCGAGACCTTTGCGGGTGGTTATTCTTGCGTCAAAAGCAGGTCACTGTCTGAACGATTTGCTATACCGGCAGCGCTCCGGTCAGTTGCCAATCGAAATCGCCAAGGTACTTGCGAATCACAGTGAACTTAGTGATCTTGCCAATTTTTATGGCGTTGAGTTCGAATCGATGCAGATCAAAACCGGCGTTGACAAGGCATTATTTGAGAAAAAACTGCGCGAATACATTTACGCTCAAGGCATTGAACTAATCGTGTTGGCCAGATATATGCAGATCCTTTCCGCGGAGTTCTGTAAAGAATTCCAAGGAAAGATAATCAATATTCACCACTCTTTCCTGCCCGGTTTCAAGGGGGCCAACCCTTACGCCCAGGCTCATGCTCGCGGAGTAAAAATCATTGGTGCCACGGCGCACTTTGTCACCCAGGAACTCGATGAGGGTCCAATCATTGAGCAGAACGTCACCCGGGTGGAGCACTCGGATACTGTCGCCCAGCTAGTTTCGATCGGTCAGGACGCGGAATCCAAAACCTTGACCCAAGCGGTCAAGTGGTTTGCAGAACACCGCGTCCTGCAAGATGGTGCTCGCACCGTTATCTTCCGCTAAACCGCCAAACCGCAAAGCCGATCAGAACCATAAATCCCGCTAGCAGAAGCGCCAGCAAGGGCGCAAACCAACCCTGCTCTGTTTCAGCCTGAAGTGGGTTACCACTAACAGGCTGAGCTAAAACTGGATCGGAAATGGGTTCTGTATCGATGGCCACTGGTGAGGCGGATTCGATAATCCGCCTCGGTTGAGTCTCTAGAGCTGAGATAGATTCGGTTAGTTCGAGCGAGGCTGCCCGAGGGCCAGCAATCGGTGCCAAAACCATTTCAAGGGCCTGGTCAATCGCTTCTGCAGGAACACTCGGAGGAGCCACCGGGCCCGGAATAGGTTCGGGCACCAAGACCACCTCCGGTTCTACTGGGCGAATAATCTCAGCAATCGGTTCTGGGGATGCAATCGGCACTAGTGGGTTTTGAGCTGGCCCCGGGGTGGTCACCTCTGGTGATCCGTCGACCACTGGCGAAGGTGTTGGTGAAGGGCTTAGTTGAGGCTCGGGAGCAATTACCTCCGGAGGTGCAAGATTACTGAAGCCCAATCTAAAGGCGCCCGTTGGTCCGGTCAATAAAACCCGATCGGTCAGCGAATCGGCTGCTAGTTCAAAACTTCCCTCACCGTGCCCACAGATTGCATCAAATCTCCAACCCTCCAATAGCTGTGCGGCTGCTAGTGAGCACTCCGAATCAAAGTTGATGCTCACGCTTTGCGGGCTGAACTCCACCTCTTCTGAAAATGTCAGGGTGGCGCTATAGGTGAATGGGCCAGTCCCTGAAAGTGCGACATCGGACCAAAAAGCCTCAGGGCTGTCCTGGTCAATTCTGAAGCTGAAGCTTGACTGAGTTTCAGGCCCGAGGTTCCCCCACTGATCAATTAGAGAATTTGCCGGCAAGCGCAACTGGTGAATTCCGGACACGCAACCCGAAAGTGAGATCTCGTTCTGCCAAATTTCAGCAGTTTCGCACCCTTGAATTTCAAGCATTTGCGGCTCCAGCGCTAAGGCATCTGGACTGATTGTGAAGGGTATCAACAAGCTGTCTTGTGAGGAAAGGATTTCTTCAGAGCCAAATGCGAAATCCGGACCGGTTCCATCAAATTCCATTTGAAAACTCGCCGGGCTGCTGGGGCCAATGACACCTGATCCAATCGAGTTGGCCAACAGGGTAAGGAGAATTGCGCCCTCCGCACAGTTTGCTAGCGAAATAGTTGCCGATGCTCCACTCACGTTGATTTCATTCAATTCACAGCCGCTTGATGTCAGTTCGAAGTCTTGCGAGTCCAAGCCCGATATTGCTGAGGACATCTCGAGTGAATACAAGGCAGAGTCAGAATCAATCTGAACTCCAGAAAAGCTCACGAGCGTGGGAGGCAGTTGGTAAGTAATGGTGATGATGCCGTTTCCCGCGCGACCGTCGATTATGTGAACAGGGTCTGTTACATGGGTTGCATCCGTGAAAGAAGATCCGCCTCCCCCGCCACCGCCATCGGCGCAACAGTTGTCATCGTCGCCGCCACCGCCGCCACCGCCATACCAGCCGCCACCGCCACCGCCGCCGCCGGCGTTCCAGCTCGAGCCGCCCGATCCGCCAATGCCAAAACCGCCGCCCGAAGCTGTAGAGCCGCCGTTAGAAGCACCGCCCAATCCACCCGAGGTCTGTCCACCACCGAATCCGCCCGCTCCCTGCCCAGACCCACCACGTAATGCTTGAAGTCCTCCACCGGGTGCTCCGGCAGCTCCAGCCAGACCTCCTGGACCGCCACCGCCACCAGCAACCGCTATTCGGGAACCCAAGGCGCTGCCTATCCTGATATCGCTTGCGCCACCGCCGGAGCCTTCATTGCCGCGGTTCCCTCCAGCACTTCCGCCGCCATTAAACCCCCCGGCTAAATAGGCGCCGTAACTACCAGCACCTCCCACATAGATTGAGACGGCGCCGGGAAGGTCCCTAAGACTTCCCTTGACGGTTCCCCCGCCAGCACCACCGGCACCCTGGGCGCCTTTCACATCGAATTGGATATTGCTCGCGCCATTGGGCACAATCCAGGTTTGGACCGCACCGGTGTATCCGAAGGTGACGATGCAATCAGCACCGACGCACACCTCAGTAGCCGAGGCGGGGAGTGGAATCAGGGTTGCGGCCAAAAGCGCCACGCTGGCTATCGCCGAATACAATTTATACTTCATGCCGACAAAGGTAAAACTCCCTGCAAATTGTTGCAGGGAGTTATCCACAGCCTCCTAGGGGGCAGTGTTTTCCTAGGCCATTCTGCTGCGCAAGTTTTCTGCGAGAGTGCTCATAAATTCCTGGGTGGTCTGATATGCCTGATCTGGGCCGACCAGCGCTGCGAGATCCTTGGTCATGTGGCCCGCTTCGACGGTCTTGATAATTACATCCTCCAGGGTCTCGGCGAATACCTGCACCTCGGGAGTGTCATCCAACTTTGCACGGTGCATCAGACCCCTGGTCCAAGCAAAAATCGAAGCAATCGGGTTGGTTGAGGTTGGCTTGCCGGCCTGATGCTGGCGGTAGTGACGAGTCACCGTGCCGTGAGCGGCCTCCGCCAAAGCCGTTTCGCCATCCGGGGTAGTTAGCACCGAAGTCATTAGCCCCAGTGAGCCGAAACCTTGAGCCACAGTGTCGGACTGAACGTCGCCATCGTAGTTCTTGCAGGCCCAGACATAGCCGCCCTCCCACTTCAAGCAAGCGGCAACCATGTCATCAATCAGGCGGTGCTCATAGATCAAGCCAGCCTTCTGAAACTGTTCGGCATATTCGGCTTCAAAGACCTCTTGAAAAGCGTCCTTGAATGCGCCGTCGTAGGCCTTCAGGATGGTGTTTTTGGTTGAAAGGTAAACCGGGTAGTTGCGTGCTAGGCCGTAGTTAAATGACGCCCTGGCGAAATCTCTAATCGAGTCCATGTAGTTATACATGCCCATTGCCACGCCGCCGGCTTCCGGGTAGTCGGCAATGGTCATGGTCTTGACTTCCGAGCCATCGGCCGGGGTCCAGGTCATGGTGACGGTTCCCTTGCCGGGAACCTTGAAATCGGTGGCCTTATATTGATCGCCGTGAGCGTGACGGCCGATGATGATTGGCTTGGTCCAGCCGGGAACCAGCCTTGGAACATTCGAAATAATAATCGGCTCGCGGAACACCACGCCGTCCAAGATGTTTCTGATGGTGCCGTTTGGTGAGCGCCACATTTTCTTGAGACCGAACTCGATTACCCGGTCTTCATCCGGTGTGATAGTTGCGCACTTCACGCCAACCCCGTGCTTTTTAATGGCTTGAGCGGCCTCGATGGTTATCTGGTCGTCAGTTGCATCGCGGTTTTCTACCGAAAGGTCGTAGTACTCCAAATCAACATCTAAAAAAGGAAGAATCAGGTTGTCTTTAATGTCTTGCCAAATGATTCGGGTCATCTCGTCGCCGTCCAGCTCGACGACCTTGCCTACTACTTTGATTTTGTTCATAAATTTCTCCTGATAAAAACGCGAGTCACGCCAAACGGGCATCTAATAGCCTATCGGGTAGCTCAAAGTCGGGAAGGATTCGATTCAACCGCTAAAGCAACTGAGGCTTAGACCAGCGAGTCCTTCCAGGCCTTATAAAGCCTGGAGAACTTGCCGCCAGCGTCAACCAACTCCTTGGGCGAACCGTCCTCAATCACCTTGCCGTGTTCCATAACCAAAACTCGATCAGCAATTGCCACCGTTGATAATCGGTGAGCGATAATTACGGCGGTTCTTCCCTTTAATAGGGTCTTGAGTCCAATCTGCACGAGCCGCTCCGAAGGAATGTCCA
Organism: Aquiluna sp.; assembly: GCA_041688475.1. Lineage (GTDB taxonomy): Bacteria > Actinomycetota > Actinomycetes > Actinomycetales > Microbacteriaceae > Aquiluna. The sequence goes on along the minus strand of JBDNID010000171.1, from coordinate 13,573 downwards.
GCGAGCTAGTGGCCTCATCCAGAATCAATACCGCGGGGTTCGCCAAAAAAGCGCGCGCAAATGAGATCAGCTGACGCTGACCTGAAGAAACTCGTCCACCGCGCTTATTCACATCGGTTTCGTAACCATGGGGCAGTTGCAAAATAAATTCGTGAGCGCCAACAGCCCTTGCGGCATCTATGACCTGTTGCATCGTAGCTCCGGGCTTTCCGAGCTGAATGTTTTGAGCCACCGAGCCAGTAAACAGGTAAGCCTCTTGGGTAACCATCACGATTTCCCTGCGTAAATCGGAGTTTAATACGTCCTTGAGGTCGACACCGTCTATTGAGACCACTCCTTTGGAAGGGTCGTAGAAGCGAGATATCAGTTTGGCTAAGGTCGATTTACCCGCACCGGTGGTTCCAACCAAAGCAATTGTTTGCCCGGCAGGAATCTCGAGGCTAAATGGATGAAGCACCACGGCCCCGGTCGAATACGTGAACTCGACATTATCAAAATTAACCCTGCCCTGAGCGTTGTCAATTTTCACAGGCCTTTCAGGCTCCGGCACACTCGGCTCTTCTTGCAGCACACCAGAGATTTTCTCCAGTGCCGAAGAGGCCGATTGGTATGAGTTGTAGAAAATGGCAATTTGCTCCATTGGGTCAAAGAACCTTCTGGAATACAAAATGGCGGCGGTCAAAACACCAATCCCCAGTGATCCATCCAGAACCCTAAATCCGCCAGCCAACAAGACTGCGGCCACAGTGATATTGCCGATCAAAATCAGACCCGGATCGTAGATACCAAAAAGCTGGATTAGCTTGGCGTTGAGACCGCGGTATTTTTCAACCAGAGAACCAAAGTATTTTTCGTTGCGCTTTTCTTTGCGGAATGCCTTGACCGCGCGGACTCCCGTCATGGTCTCAACAAAGTACTGAATCAGGGTGGAGGAGGCTACTCTCTGCGCCCTGAAGCCCTTATTTGTGTTGACCTGGAACCAGCGGGTGAGAATACCAAGTGGAATAAGCGCCCCAGCCAAAATAAAGAAGCTGATTGGATCCAAAATCAAAAGCGCAATAGCGGTGAAAAGCATGAACATGCCACCCACCACCAACTCGCTTAGCCCGCCTGATAAGAGCTCCGAAATAGATTCGAGATCCGAGGTTTGGCGAGCAATTACTCGGCCTGCGGTGTAGCGCTCGTGAAACTCGACTGAAAGCTTTTGAGTTTGGACAAATACCCGGTTACGCAGGTCATAAAGCATGGCCTGGGAAATTTTTGCGGTGAGCATCAAAAAGTAATAAACGGTGATTGCGCTCAGCGCTGCAGCCGAAAGATAAATGCCAACAATCAGCCAGAGCGGCTGGTAGTTGCCGTCAATCGCATTGGGAAGTGCCCAGTCGATGCCGAAGGCAATCAGGGCCGGCCCCGCTACTCGAAGTGCAGTAGAAAAAACAATCATCACAACGGCGGAGTAAAGCCTCATTTTGAGTGGGATCAGGAGTGAACCCAAGAGCGCCCTGGAGCGTCTGCGAATAAACTTCGATTCCTCTTTATTAAGATCAGTTCGTTCTTCGTTATTGGTGCCATAAAGACTCACAGGTTCACCTCCCTGTTCTTCTCGTCTTCATCCAAAGAGGTGATCACGTATCGATAGTGAGCGTTGTTCTTCAGCAATTCTTGATGGGTGCCAAACGCTGAAATTTGGCCATCCTGCATCAGCGCAACCCTGTCTGCGAGCATCACGGTTGAAGGTCGATGGGCGATGATCAGTGCGGTGGTTTTATCGAGCACGTGCCGCAAAGCATTCTCAACCATTGCTTCGGTGTCCACATCCAAAGCGGATAGCGGATCATCCAACACCAAAATACTCGGGTTGGCTGCAACCGCTCTAGCCAGGGCGAGGCGTTGACGTTGACCACCGGAAAGTGAAAGCCCCTCCTCACCGATTGCGGTGTCAAGACCCTTGGGTAAGTCATAAACAAATCCAGCCTGAGCAATCTCAATCGCCTGTATTAGATCCGCTTCACTCTCCTCGAGATTTCCTAAAAGCACGTTGTCCCGAACTGAGGAGGAAAATAAGGTGGCGTCTTCAAAAGCCATGGCAATCTGAGTTCTGAGGTCGTCTCTGGATAGGTCCCTAATGTCCACCCCATCGATTGTGATCGAGCCCGATGTGACGTCATAGAGCCTGGTGGTAAGAGCACTCAGGGTAGTTTTCCCGCAACCGGTAAGACCAATAAGTGCTACTGACTCACCGGGTTCAATCCGCAAACTGACTCCGTTGACCAAATCGGGCAAATCCTCGGGACTATCGGGATACCTAAAGTGAACATCGTGAAATTCGAGCAACCCCTTGGGCTCTTTTATGCTCTTTACCAAAGTTGGATCTGAAATCAGATCTGGCTCGTCCATCACCTCGTAAAACCGCTGGGTCGCAGTCTTTGCCTCCAGCGTCATGCCGAGTAAGAACCCCAAGGACTCGGTCGGCCAACGCAAGACCATTGCGGTGGCAATGAATGCCACAAGCGTCCCCACCGTCAAATCCCCGATGGCCGCAAGCCAAACCCCGGCCAGAAGTGCTAACCCGAGAGCAAACTCGGGAATCATGATCAAATAAAGCCAAATGTTCGCAATCGCACGAGCTTTGGAAATCTCAGTGTCGCGCAGCTCGGTTGCTTGAGCCGCAAACTGATCAGCCGCGAATCCGCCGCGCCCAAATGCCTTCAGCACTCTCACTCCGTGCACCGACTCTTCGACCCTGGTTGCCAGATCGCCAGATTGATCCTGGGCTAGCCTTGCGATTGAGCCGTATTGCTTTTCAAACTTAAAACCGATAACCCAAATGGGGATTGAGGCAACGGTGAAAATCAGCCCAAGCCAAAAGTTATAGACGAACAAGATAGCCAGACCAACCACGAGGGTTAAAAAGTTAGCTACCAAAAGCACCAAACCGAAACTCAGCCAGCGCCTAATCAAACTCAAGTCAGAGACAGCTCGAGATAAAAGCTGTCCCGAGGGCCAGCGATCGTGAAACGCGACCGGAAGGTCCTGCAGTTTGGCATAAATCGAATTACGCATCTCTGCTTCGACGAATGTTCCGGGAGTCAGAACCAACCAGCGACGCAATAATACGAACCCGGCTTCCATGAATCCCAAAAGTAAAATCAGGCCGACTGCCGGCAATAAAGCGCCAACCCCGCCTGAGACTAAAGAGTCAACTAGGTTCTGCAAAAACTGCGGAATTGCCAAGGCGAAAAGGTGTGCCAAAATGGCCGCGAACATTCCCAAAGTGATTCTGGGTAGAGCGGATTTTGCGTATGGCACCAGACGCCAAAGCGTTCTAATCGTGCCGAGTTGCCTTTGTTGCATTTGTCTCTCCACTTGAGGCTATTTGGGACAGCCCTCCAGAATACACCCGTAATAAATCTACACAAACCATGCCAGATGGTCCTCTCGCGTAAGATTAGGCTCAAATCCCAAGGAGACCACGTGTCTACTACAGACCAGTATGTAGCTAACAACATCGAATACGCCAAAACCTTCCAAGGACCACTCCCATTGCCCCCAGCCAAGCACGTCGCGGTTCTAGCCTGCATGGACGCAAGGTTGGATGTTTACTCCGCTCTGGGCCTCAAGCCTGGGGAATCTCATGTGATTCGCAATGCCGGAGGGGTAGTAACCGAGGATGAAATTCGTTCTTTGACTATCAGCCAGAGGCTATTGGGAACCAAAGAAATAATTCTGATTCATCACACCGATTGTGGCATGCTCACCTTCACCGACGATAAGTTCAAAAACGACATTCAGAAAGAGACTGGTATCAAGCCAGCTTGGGCTGCGGAAGCTTTTGACGATTTAGCCATCGATGTCAAGGCTTCGATTTCAAGAATCAAACAAAGCCCATTCATCCCCCACACAGACAGCGTTAGAGGATTTGTGTTTGACGTGGCAACCGGTTTACTGCAAGAAGTTAACTAATAAAAAAACTAAAGCGGCAGGGGTCCCTTGGGGCCCCTGTTTTTAGTGGTAAAAGTGCCTCTCTGACGTAAAGTACATCGAGATGCCAGCTTTTTGAGCCGCAGCAATGACCTCTTCGTCTCTAACGCTTCCGCCAGGTTGAACCACTGCCTTGACCCCGGCTTCAATTAAAACCTCGAGCCCATCGGCGAATGGAAAAAATGCGTCAGAGGCGGCCACCGAGCCGATAACTCGTTCACCGGCTCGGGTTACTGCCAATCTGCAGCTATCCAGCCGGTTCACCTGACCCATGCCGATTCCAACTGCGGCGCCATCTTTTGCTAGCAAAATCGCATTGGACTTTACAGCCCGACAGGCTCGCCAGGCAAATTCAAGATCCAGCATTTGCTTATCGTCCAAGGCGAGGCCAGAAACCAAAACCCAATCTCTCGAATTTAGACCCTCAAAACCATCGGATTCCTGAACCAACATGCCCCCAGAGATTTGCCTCAGGTCGGTTTTAGGTCTTTGGTAATCTCCACAGAGTTCAAGAATTCTTAGATTCTTTTTCTTACTGAGAATTGCAAGAGCCTCAATCTCAAAACCTGGAGCAGCAATAACCTCTGTGAAGATCTCTGAGATCTGCTCGGCCATTTTTTTGGTAACCATTCGGTTGGCTGCAATAACCCCACCAAAAGCTGAGACCGGGTCGGTCTGGTGAGCCATTAGATGGGCATTCGCAATCGCATCTACAGAATCCTCAGTTGACATGGCCACCCCGCAAGGGTTGGCGTGCTTGATGATTGCGACGGCCGGATAATTGAAATCGTATGCGCAGCGCAGCGCAGCATCTACATCTACAAAATTGTTATAAGACATCTGTTTACCCGAAAGCTGTTTGGCTTGGGCTATCCCGGCAATGGCAGCGCGTTCCTTGTAGATTGCAGCAGCTTGATGCGAATTTTCTCCGTATCTTAAAACATGAGATAGCTCGAAGCTCGGCGTAAATTGAGCTTCAAAGCCTGGGCTTCTTCCAGGTTGATTTTTGAGCGAATCAAACTCTTTGGAAAACCAACTCGCCACAGCCGCATCGTATTGCGCAGTGTGAGTGAATGCAGACTGCGCAAGCTCTCTTCGTAGCTCAAGAGTGGTTCCTCCCTCATTTAGCGCGGACATCACTTTTGAATAGTGCCCGGGGTTCACAACGATTGCGACATTGGCGTGGTTTTTAGCCGCAGCCCTGACCATCGCCGGCCCACCGATATCAATCTGCTCAATGGCCGCGTCACCCTTGGCCCCCGCCGCTACTGTTTTTACAAAAGGATATAGATTCACCACCACTAGCTCGAACGCCTCAATACCCAGAGCAGCGAGTTCGTCTCGATGATCCTTGAGCCTGAGATCGGCTAGAATCCCGCCGTGGATTTTAGGGTGCAAGGTCTTTACTCGACCATCCAGCGACTCGGGGAATCCGGTAACCTCGGACACCTCTTGAACCGGAAAACCCGCTTGTGCGATTTGGCTCGCGGTAGAGCCGGTGGACACAAGCGCTACACCATGCGCCACTAGGGCGCCGACAAGCTCAATCAGACCAGTCTTATCCGAGACCGAAATCAAAGCGCGCCTCGGTTGAATGCGATCTCTGTGGTTAAATTCGTTCGCTTCTCTGACCTTGGGCATTAGCTTAAGTCCTTCATGTTTATAGCTCCCTCGGCTACTTCGCGAACCACATCCACTAGATGTTTGCGCTCCAAAACCTTGATTATTTCGGTGAGTTCCGCTTCGGAAATACCCTCGGGGATTGCAAGTTCGCGTTGAGAAATAACTGGACCTGTGTCCATTCCCGCGTCAACCACGTGAATCGTGCTACCCGTGATATTTGCACCCGCCGCTAAAGCGTCGCGAACGGCATGAGCCCCTGGAAATAGAGGCAGTAGCGAAGGGTGAAGATTTATCAACATGGGCTTGAGAGACTCAATAAATCTTGTCGGCAGCATCTTCATGAACCCGGCCAAAACTACTAGGTCGGGCTCGAAAAAATTGATGTTTGCCAATAAAACATTCGCGAATTCCTCACGAGTTTGAAACCTATCCGGTTCCACCACAAAAGTTGGAACGCCAAATGCTTCAGCATGTTCCAGGCCTAAAGCCGGATTATCCGACCCGACCGCTAATACTCGAACTGGATAGAGCGGGTTATCCGCCGCCTTCAAAAGTGCAAGCAAGTTCGAACCCGAACCGGAAATAAGAACGATCACCGACAACATTTTTTTAAGTCCTACTTTCGATCATCAGCATCAACATAGGGGCGAATAACCACTAAACCAGCCAAGAAGCTCGGAATTAGTATCTCCAAAAAAACCAAGCCACCGAACAACAGCGGGTCTATTCCGATAAAACTAAACCGCCCTGGGCCAAAACTCCCGGAGGCTATAAGTGACAGCCCGATAGCCAGGGCTGCTCCAATTACCGCCGCAGTGACCGAGAAAGCTAAGGCTGCGGAAAATCTAGTGGCGTACTCCCAACGCATTTGCTTGGTGTGACGCCGCACCAAAAGCGTTGCCAAGAAGGCCGTGAGCATCGGTACCAAAACGAATAACACACCGCGCTCGAGCCCTCCAGTTGGTATGGCCGTAAAGATCGGGAAAGCTGGCATTGGGCCCAATTGGGTTGCAAAGGGTGTTACTGAAGATCCAGCTCCTATCGAAAAACCGGCGCCTGAGAGCCATGCCATGCCGTAAATCAGAAGGTTTGGCAAAATCGCCAGCTGGCCAATAGTCAGCACCACGCCACCAAGGATGCTTACCCGCATCGCCTCGTATAGCCTCACCACTTCAATCCAACCGAAACCCAGGGCCAAAGCCATTGCCAAGGCGGAGACCAAAATCATGGTGGACATAACGACAATCCCGACTCTGGCCGCTGGAGACAGCACGGTCCTGATCGACCAATGCAATTTTTCATAAAGGGCCAAAAGCAATGCCCGAATCACAATTCTTTCCTTGGCCTCAGGGCCATTGGCTCCACTGAACAGCTCATAGCGCCTACCCGAAACCGAAGCTATGAATATTAGGAGCCCAAAAAATAATGCTGGGATGAAGAGCGGTTCAAACTCACCGACGCTGACAGCATCGCCTCTTATTAGCCATGACAACAAAAAACCGATGCCACCAAAGGTCGCTGAACCAGCCAACCAGGCTGGCCACAAACTAGACGCCGCAGAAAGGCGATGCCCGATGCGGATTGCCAAAAGGGCGATTAGAAGGGTCATTCCCAATGGCATGGTGCTAATTACGAATTCCGGAAACGGAATGTCTATTATTTCTCCGGCTGCAAAAGTAACTGGAACACCGCAAGCTAACAAAAAAGCGTAGCCTGCGACTTGAAGAACAACCGCATAATCTAGCGAGCCATCACCCTCGATGAACCAAGCCAAGGTGAGCGGGGCCAGCACTATGCCCAGGACAGTTGCGGAAATTATCAGCGCTTGAAGCGCTGCAATTACGAAGCTCAGCCCTCGGTTCACGAGGTTACAGCTTGGCGATAATCTCGCGCATCAAAGCGGCAGTCTCCGAAGGAGTCTTTCCGACTTTGACACCTACTGCTTCAAAGGCTTCCTTCTTGGCCTGGGCGGTTCCAGCCGAACCTGAAACAATGGCGCCGGCGTGACCCATAGTCTTGCCCTCCGGTGCGGTGAAGCCTGCGACATAAGCGACCACCGGCTTGGTGACATGTTTGGAGATGTATTCGGCAGCTTTTTCCTCGGAGTCGCCGCCAATTTCCCCAATTAGAACAATCGCCTTGGTCTCCGGGTCATTCTCGAAGGCCTCTAATGCATCGATATGGGTGGTTCCCACCACCGGATCCCCACCGATTCCGATTGCGGTTGAAAAGCCAATGTCTCTAAGTTCGAACATCATCTGGTAGGTCAGCGTCCCACTTTTGGAAACCAAGCCAATCGGGCCCTTGCCCGTAATGTCTGAAGGAGTAATGCCAGCGTTTGACTCACCGGGACTGATGATGCCCGGGCAGTTAGGGCCAATCAGCCGAGTCTTTAGACCCTTATCAACGTTGTAGGCCCAGGCCGAGGCCGAATCGTGAACCGGAATGCCCTCGGTAATTGCAACCGCAAGTTCAATCTCAGCGTCGATAGCCTCAACAATCGCAGCCTTTGCAAAAGCAGGCGGCACAAAGATCACCGAAACATTGGCGCCTGTCTTCTCCATCGCTTCTTTGACTGAACCAAAAACTGGAAGCTCTTTATCCAAAACGGTGACGGTTTCACCGGCCTTGCGAGGATTCACACCACCGACAATGTTTGAGCCACCAGCAATCATGCGGGTGGTGTGCTTCATGCCCTCGGCACCAGTCATGCCCTGCACGATAATGCGGGAGTCTTTATTTAGGTATATTGCCATTTTGCCACTCCTACTTATTGGCCAGTGCGGCAGCCAGGTCCGCACCACCATCCATCGTGTCAGCCAGAGAGACTAGCGGGTGATTGAAATCAGAAAGAATCTTTCTGCCCTCTTCGACGTTGTTACCATCAAGCCGAACAACCAGTGGCTTAGATGCGCTATCGCCCAGAGTGTTTAGCGCGCCAACGATTCCATTCACAACAGCGTCACAAGCGGTGATGCCACCAAAGACATTCACCAACACGCTTCTAACCTGCGGATCATTCAATATCACGTCAAGGCCAGCGGCCATGACCTCGGCTGATGCTCCGCCACCGATGTCTAAAAAGTTTGCCGGCTTCACATTTCCGTGTTTTTCGCCGGCATAGGCCACAACATCCAAAGTGGACATCACAAGACCTGCACCGTTACCGATAATGCCGACTTCGCCATCAAGTTTCACGTAGTTTAAATCCATCGCCTTGGCTTTGGCCTCGAGAGGGTCAAGCTGATCGCGCTCCATTTCGGCACGCTCGTGCCTAAACTCTGCGTTCTCATCAAGGGTTACCTTGCCATCAAGAGCTAATACTCGGCCATCTTTGGTCATAACCAGAGGGTTGATCTCAACCAGAGTTGCATCCTCCTTGGTGAAGACCTCATAGAGCTTCACAAATACTGGAGCAACCTTGTCGACCAACTCGGCAGGGAACCCGCCGGCAACCGCAATCTCTTTAGCCCTTGCCAAGTCGATACCCTGAGTTGCTGAAACCGAAATCTTTGCGAGCGCCTCGGGGCGCTGGACCGCCAGCTGCTCAATCTCGATGCCGCCCTCAACGCTGCAGAGCACTAAGAAGGTTCGGTTAGAACGATCTAGCAAAACCGAGAAGTAAAACTCCTGATCAATCTGAGCACCCTCGGCAATCATCACGCGCTTTACGAGGTGACCCTTAATGTCTAGGCCAAGAATCTTGGAGGCAGCCTCCTTGGCTTCTTGTGGTGAGTGAACCACCTTTACGCCGCCGGCTTTGCCGCGGCCACCGGTTTTGACTTGGGCCTTAACAACCACAGTCCCGCCAATTTTTTGGGCTGCAGCTTCTGCTTCTTCTGGGGTATCCGCGATCAGACCCTGTAAAACAGGGACTCCATAGGCCTCAAAAAGGTCGCGCGCTTGATATTCAAATAAATCCAAGGGTTTTTTTCCGTCTCTCGAGCGTTAAACAACCCCCTCAGTCTAGCGAGCGTTCTGCTGGCGAAAAGGGCTAATGCTTTTGAATCGGAGCCATCTTCACCAGTAGGCGCTTGGTGATGCCCGATTCGAATTTAACCTCAGCGGTTTGCTTTGGGGGGTTGCCGGTAACGGCAATTACCTTGCCCGCACCAAAGGCGTCGTGGGAAATTTTGTCACCCACATCTAAGGAAAGCTCCTTGTTATCTCGGACCTGTGCCACGGTGTTGATTGCTCCTTGCCAGCTGGAGCGTTTCTGAAAACCGGTGCTTTGGGTGAGTGGTTGCCGCTCAGCGCCTTCAGCGTCCAAAAGCTCCGCTGGAATGTCGGATAAAAACGCCGATGGCATAAAACTTGCGGTGTTACCAAACAGGGTTCGCTGAAGTGCGTGAGATAAAAACAGTCGCTCACGAGCCCTGGTCATCCCGACATACATCAGCCTGCGCTCCTCTTGCAGGCCACCCGGTTCATCAAAGGATCGAACGTGTGGCAAAGTTCCCTGCTCTAGACCAATCATGAATACCACCTGGTATTCCAAACCTTTGGCGGTGTGCAGAGTCATCAGCGAAATGGTGCCCGACTCATCTTCAATTTCATCAGCGGCTGCCGAAAGAGTGACCTCGGCTAGATAGTCAGCGACTGTGCCCTCCGGGTTCTGGGCTTGCCATTCGAAAAGCTGACCCAGCAAGGCGTCTAAATTATCAACCCTGGCTTCATCCTGCGGGTCTCTGGATGCCTCAAGAATTGATCGATAACCGCTTCTTTCAAGCGCAAGCTTTAGAACCTCCGCGGGTCCATCGGTTGCAGTCAGCGCATCCAGCTCGTTGAGCAATTCCCCGAACTCTAAAACCGAGGCAGTGAGTTTTGGACCCAGCCCCAATTCGTGCGCGCGCAATAAAGCGTGCCTGAAAGGCAGGTCTTGACTCCTTGCAAATTGAGCGAGTTTCAGCTCGGTCTTATCTCCAATGCCGCGGGCTGGAACATTGATGACGCGCCTGACGGCCTCGTCATTTCTTCCATTTGAGATGGCGGAAAGATAGGCCAGCGCGTCCTTGATCTCCTTGCGCTCGAAAAACTTCAGGCCACCAATCACGGCATAGGGGACTCTTTGGCTCTTTAGTTCCGCCTCTAATGACGGAGTCAGCGCGTTGGTCCTATAAAGCACGGCAATATCCCTAAAGCCAACGCCTTCACCGTGCAGTTCAGAAATCTTGTCGACTATAAATGCCGCTTCGTTGCGCTCATCTAATCCAGTGAAAAGCGAGATCAATTCGCCCGCGCCCTGGTCGGTCCAAAGGTTCTTGGCTGGCCGATAAGGGTTCTGAGAAATGACCGTGTTGGCCGCGGAAAGAATGTTTTGAGTGGAGCGATAATTTTGCTCGAGGAGGATTGTGGCAGCTCCGGGGAAATCCCTTTCAAACTCGGTGATGTTTCTAATATCAGCACCACGAAAAGCGTAGATGGATTGATCCGAATCGCCCACCACGGTTAATTCAGCTGGCCTGAGCTGCTCGGCTGTTTGGTCATCGTAGATGGCATATTCATCTGGAAGCGGCCTGGTGAACTCGCGAATTAGGGCATATTGAGCGTGATTGGTGTCCTGATATTCATCTACCAAAACCTGCCTGAATCTTTTTTGATACCTGGCCCGCACCTCCGGAAAAGCGCGCAATAAATGCACGGTTTCGGCAATTAGGTCGTCGAAATCAAAAGCGTTATTGCGCTTAAGCTCGTTGGTATAAGCCAAATAAACCTCGGAGACGATGCGCTGTTTGGGGTTTGACCGATCGGCATTTCGCGCAAAATCCTCCGCGTCCTTTAGCTCGTTTTTTGCATTGGAGATAATTGCAGCAGCCTGCTGTGGCTTGATGTCGGCGTCTTCGGCACCGGCCTCTCGCAACAGTCTTCTCAGAAGCGCCCTGGTGTCCTGTGTGTCATAGACCGTGAAATTAGCATCGTGCCCAAGGCGCTGCGCCTCGCGCCGAAGAATCTGCAGACAAGCAGAGTGGAATGTCTTGATCCACATACCCTGACCCGCAGGCCCTATTAGATGCTCGATGCGCTCCCGCATCTCAGCCGCCGCCTTATTGGTGAATGTAATTGCTAGGACTTGGCTTGGCCAAACCTCTTTAGAGTGGAGCATGTGGGCGATTCGGTGGGTTAGCACCCGAGTCTTACCACTGCCGGCACCGGCCACAATCAAAAGCGCGCGGCCGCGGTGAACCACTGCAGCTCGCTGTTGTGGATTTAATCCCTCAAGCAGGGAATCTGGGTTCAGGTTCTCAAAAATGTCTAATTGCATCGGAGGGTAGCCTAGGTCAGAGAACTGACTACTTTGGCCAATTGGTCTGGCTGGTCGCAGAAGATTCCATCAACCCCGGTTTCTATAAGCATTTTGAACCATTCATCGACCCCGCCCTCAGCGGTCTCCACTCTTGCGGTGAATAGAAATGTCTCAAGGCCCATTGCCTTCGACCGCTTGACCAAATCCCCACGAAGTACCATTGAGATGGCCAGCGATAAGCCATCAAAGTTCTTGGCTATCTGGGCCAATAGGTCATCGGTCAGCTCCGTAACACCATTTGGGAGCGTGTCCGGAGCCGATAAAAACACAAAGCGCGCGGGCTTAGAGATTCGGTCTCGAAGTTGCTGCAAAATCTCAAACTCGAAGCACTCAATAGTTATTCTCATACCCCTGGATTGCCAGCCAGACTCATCCAGAATTTTTGCCAGGGCCTCGACTGGATTCAACCCAAGAGCCGCGAAATGCTTGCCGAATTTGAGTTCAATAATTAGGTGTTTTTGATTAAAAGCCGGGTTGTTCAAGACTTCGGAGAGTCTAGGAATCGCATACTGACCGTCCTTCGCGGCGGAATCCTTGCGTCCTTCGGGGTAGCGCTCAATAGCTCTGAGTTTTTGCACGTCTTCGAGATTTAGTTCTTCGACTTTATTTGATAAAAAGCTGTGATTTGCAATATCGGTGGTGTGGCTCAGGTCGTTGTCGTGTCGAATCACTAGGTGGCCGTCTTTAGTCATCACGACATCAAATTCAATTGCGTCGCTGCCAAGCTGGAATGCTAGCTCGAAGGACTCCATGGTATTTTCAGGCAGGTAGCCGCAGGCTCCACGATGCCCAAAAATCTGCACGGTTACTCCCATTCGATAGTGCCGGGAGGCTTGGATGTGATATCCAACACCACACGGTTCACATCATTGACCTCGTTGGTTATTCGGTTCGAAATCTTAGCCAAAAGGTCATAGGGCAACCTCGACCAGTCAGCAGTCATGGCATCCTCAGAGGAAACTGGCCTTAGGACAATCGGATGGCCATAACTTCTGCCATCTCCTTGAACCCCAACCGACCTCACCTCGGCCAAAAGCACAACCGGACACTGCCAAATCAAAGAATCTTGCCCAGCTTTTGAAAGCTCTTCACGAACAATCGCATCGGCTTGGCGCAACAGATCCAGCCGCTCCTTGGTGACCTCACCAACGATGCGAATTCCAAGTCCAGGGCCTGGGAAAGGTTGTCTTTCAACAATTTCCTTTGGCAAACCCAGCTCCAAGCCAATAGCGCGGACTTCGTCTTTGAACAAGGTTCGAAAGGGTTCAATCAGCTCAAAGTCGAGATCATCCGGCAGACCGCCAACGTTGTGGTGAGACTTGATCCCCGCGGTTACTCCACCGCCAGATTCCACAACATCCGGGTATAGCGTCCCCTGAACCAGAAACTTAATGGGTCGCTCATCGGACATCGACTCTGCAAGCAATTGTCTTTCGGCTTCCTCGAATGTTCGAATGAACTCTCTTCCGATTATCTTGCGCTTGGTCTCAGGATCAGAAACCCCGGCGAGCGCCGCTAAGAATTTCTCTTCGGCGTCAACAGTAATAAGTCGAATGCCTGTGGCGGCCACGTAATCGCGCTCCACCTGTTCGCGCTCTCCCTGGCGCAACAAACCGTGATCCACAAATACCGCGGTCAGCTGATCGCCAATTGCCTTGTGAACTA
>JBDNID010000170.1:0-1742 GCA_041688475.1 Aquiluna sp. | reverse complement strand
TGGCAACGAGGTTATGGGTCAGCTAAGAGAGCGGCTTTTTGCCCACCTGCAAGCAATGGAGTTGGCGTTTTTCACCAAGACCAAGACCGGCACCATCCAGTCTCGTTTGCAAAATGATGTAGGTGGTGTTGCCAATGTGTTGAGCAATACCGTTTCCAGCGTGCTGGGCAACACCGTAACGGTGATTGCCGCCTTCATCGCGATGCTGCTATTGAGCTGGCAACTCACCGTGGTTGCCGTTGTGGTGATGCCACTCATGATTTTGGCGCAGCGCCGAGTCGGTCAGGTGAGAGCCAAAATCGCCGGGAAGACCCAAGAGTCTTTGAGTGAGATGACCGCCATTACTCAAGAAGCACTCGGGGTTAGTGGCATCTTGTTGGCCAAGAGCTTTGGTCGCCAGCAGATTGAGGTTGATCGATATGCTGGCGAAAACAAGGTTCAGATTCGGCTGCAGGTTAGCCAAACCATGAGCGGCCAGTGGTTTTTCGCTATGGTGCAGATTTTCTTTTCCGCGATTCCCGCAATCATTTATTTATTTGCCGGCTGGCTAATCACCGAAGGCAGCGTGGTTTCTATTGGCACCGTGGTGGCATTCACCACGGTGCAGGCAAGGTTGCTTTTTCCTTTGATGGGGCTGATGCGGGTTGTGTTGGATCTGCAAACCAGCGAGGCTTTATTCGCTCGCATTTTTGAGTACATGGATTTGAATCCGGCAATCGTTGATGCGGAAAACCCCGAGAAACTAAATGCCGAGGATTTGGGATCAGTAGAACTTCGAAATGTCACCTTCAGCTACCCGGGCTCTGAGGGTGAGTTGGCCACCCTAAGGAACTTGAATATAAAAGTAGAAAAAGGTCAATACGCGGCCCTTGTTGGGCCATCGGGTTCCGGTAAAACAACCATTAGTTATCTGATTCCTAGACTCTATGAGACCAGTGAGGGTCAAGTGCTATTTGCCGGGGTTGATGTGAGAAACATTGCCCAAAGCGATCTGATCGATCGGGTTGGGATTGTGAATCAGGAGACTTACCTTTTTCACGCCACCATTAAAGAGAACTTGGCCTATGCCAAACCCGAAGCAACGGATGAAGAAATTATTACCGCGGCTAAAGCCGCGAACATTCACGAGACTATTGCGAGCTTCCCCGAGGGTTACGACACCATGGTTGGCGAGCGCGGTTATCGGCTCTCTGGTGGAGAGAAGCAAAGAATCGCGATTGCACGGGTTCTACTCAAAGACCCACCGATTTTGATACTGGATGAAGCCACTAGCTCGATGGATACTCAGAGTGAGCGAATCGTGCAAGAGGCCCTAGATACTTTGTCGCGGAACCGAACCACCATTGCGATTGCGCACCGGCTTTCAACCGTTATCAATGCGGATGTGATTTTTGTTATCAGTGGTGGTGAGGTGGTGGAGCAAGGCACCCACACCGAATTGCTCAAGGCCAAAGGCCTTTACTCAAAACTGGTGAACCAGCAGTTCCAGACCGATTAGCCAGAATACATATTCGTTAGGGCTGCAGCCGTTCGGTCTTCCAAGGACCCGGTAAGCCAGATTCATTGATTGTGCGGGTAAAGGCGATGCGATCGTGCATGCGGTTAGAGCGGCCTTTCCAGAACTCGATTCTGGTTGGCACAATTCGATAGCCGCCCCAGTAATCGGGTCTTGGCACCTGGGAGTCTTGGAATCTCTCGAGCGCGGTTTCAAACTGAGCATCCAAAGCGTCACGGTTTGCAAT
>JBDNID010000169.1:0-3090 GCA_041688475.1 Aquiluna sp. | reverse complement strand
ACCTCGTAGCGGTGGCGGTGGCGCTCGAGCGCCAACTCCGATTGGTAGGCATTTGCCACAATCGAACCCGCAGTCAATTTGGCCTCGTAAACCCCAAGCCGCATTGTGCCTCCCATATCCCCCGAAGCCAGAACATCGACTTGCTCGGCCATGGTTGCAATCACGGGATGCTCAGCATTTTGCTCAAATTCACTAGAGGTCGCGCCCTCTATTCCAGCCACATTTCTCGAATATTCAATCACCATGCACTGGAGTCCCAGACAGAGCCCCAGGGTTGGAATCTGGTTTTCTCGAGCAAACTTAAGCGCTCCGAGTTTGCCCTCAATTCCCCTAATACCAAAGCCTCCAGGGACACAAATTGCATCCAAATCAGCTAACTGGTCGCGAGCGCCGCTCTGGGATTCACAGTCATCGGATTTAATCCAGCGAATCGAAACCTTCGTGTTTTCAGCAAAGCCTCCGGCTCGGAGTGCTTCTGTCACAGAGAGGTAGGCGTCCGGTAGGTCTATGTACTTGCCAACTAAGCCGATAGTGATTTCATGCTTTGGATCATGGACCGCGTCTAGAACTGGTTGCCAGTGAGACCAGTCCACTTCGCCACACACTAAGCCAAGCTTGCGGATGATATAAGTGTCTAGACCCTCGGAGTTGAGAACTTTTGGAATGTCATAGATTGAACTGGCATCTGCGGCGGTGACAACGGCCTCGCGATCCACGTCACACATCGATGCAATCTTGTTTTTGATTGAATCGGGCAGCTCACGATCGGCTCGGCAAACTATCGCATCGGGCTGAATACCCAGCGAGCGAAGCATGGCAACCGAGTGCTGGGTTGGCTTGGTCTTGAGTTCCCCGGATGGCTTCAGATAGGGAACCAAGGTGACGTGAACAAAAAATACGTTATCACGACCGATGTCCTGCCTAACCTGCCTGGCGGCTTCCATGAAGGGTTGCGATTCGATGTCTCCGACGGTGCCGCCGATTTCAGTAATAATCACGTCTGGCACCGGGTCTTGATCTGCCTGAAGCCGCATTCTGCGTTTTAGCTCGTCGGTGATGTGGGGAATCACCTGAACCGTATCACCGAGATACTCGCCGCGACGCTCTTTGGCAATCACGGTTGAATAAGCCTGGCCGGTGGTGACATTGGCTGCAGCGTTTAGGTTGATGTCTAAAAAACGCTCGTAGTGCCCGATATCGAGATCTGTTTCAGCACCGTCTTCGGTGACATAGACCTCGCCGTGCTGGAAAGGATTCATCGTCCCCGGGTCAACGTTGAGATAAGGATCGAGTTTCTGCATAACAACCGAAAGGCCACGGGCTCGAAGCAGGTTTCCCAGCGAGGCGGCGGTCAAACCTTTGCCCAATGAAGAGGCGACGCCTCCTGTAACAAAGATATGTCTTGGGGTTTGAGCGGGTTCAGCCATGGAATCTTAATCTATCAGCGATTCGTCTGCCATTTATCAGTGACACGAAACTTTGCTAGTTAGTTTGCAAAAGCTCCCTGGCGTGCTGAATTGCAACCGCAGAATCTGGGCTTCCGGAGAGCATTCTTGCCAACTCCACCTCGCGATCGTGACCAAAAAGCTCATTCACCGAAGTTGCGGTAAATTCGCCAGCGGAGTTTTTTGACACCAGAAGTTGATGATCTGCAAATGCGGCGACCTGGGCTAGGTGGGTAACTACAATCACCTGCGTGGTTTCGGAAAGTTTCTTTAACCTCCGCCCTAATTCGACTGCCGCTTGGCCGCCAACACCCGCGTCCACCTCATCAAAAACCATCGTGGGAAGCGTGTTCGAATCAGCCAGAACTAGTTCAATGGCCAGCATGATTCTTGACAATTCCCCGCCTGAGGCGCCCTTACCTAAAGGTCTAGGTTGGGCCCCTGGATGAGAGCTGAGTAGAAACTCGATTGAATCTTTACCAGTGGCTTCAAACTCTGCCAATTCGCCAACTGAGATGACCAGCGCCGCCCCGCCCATGGCAAGTTGCGAAAGCTCCACGCTCACCAAATTGCTAAGTCGTTCACTCGCGGAAATTCTGGCTTTAGTTAGATCTTGAGCCGCTTCACTAAGAACTAGAAGCTTCGCTTCGAGCTGCTTTTCTAAATTCTCGAGCTGCTCGTCAGAGGAATCTAGATTCAACATCTGCAGCCGAAGTTCTGGCAAACTTGCAACGAGCTCATCGCAGCTCCTACTGTATTTGCGCTCCAAAGCGATCAGCGCCGCCCTTCTGGCAAGAAAGTTCTGCAATGAGGAGGGGTCAGCATCGAGATCGGCTAAGTAGGAGGATAGGTCCGCGGCAACTTCGCCAGCGAGCATGCCGATTTCTTTAAGGCGTTCACTCAGCGCGAGTAAAATCGGATCATTAGACGACTCAAGGGCCTTGCGAGCCGCTGCGGCAAGCGACATGATGTCAGAGTTCGACTCGGAGCTCAGAGCATCATGGGACTTATCGGCTGCCTCGCGAAGCGACTCCACATTTCCCAGCCGTTCAACTTTTTCTGAAAGCTCACTCAGCTCCCCGATAAATGGATCCAGTGCTTCTATGTCGATTATCAGTTCTCGGAGCTTCGCAAGTTCCACTTGCTCCTCGGCACTGCTGCCTCGCATCCGTTTTAATTCTGAAGCTAGGGCTTTATAGATTGCATAATTTGCCGAATAGGAACTAAATGCCTTGGCTAGCTCAGTTCCCCCGAAGGCATCTAGAGCTTCGCGCTGGGCGCCCTGAGAGCGCAATCGCAGTTGATCCGATTGGCCATGAACTGTGACAAGTTGATCGGCTATCAGGGTCAGAACGGAAATGGGAACTGAAGCTCCTGAAATTGCCGCCTTGGATCTACCGTCCTGTGAAACCGTTCGATTCACGATCAGCTCTCCCTCGGAAAGATCAGCGCCAAGATCCGCAAGTTGCTCGGAGAGCCCCTCTTCCAAGCCGAACCAGCGCCCCTCAGCGAAAAGCGCGCTCTCACCATTGCGAACCGCACCAGAGTCGGCTCGCCCGCCAAGCAAAAGATTCAGGGCGGTCAAAACCATGGTTTTACCTGCACCAGTTTCCCCCGTTAATGCTGTAAAACCTGAAGAAAGATT
>JBDNID010000168.1:0-3008 GCA_041688475.1 Aquiluna sp. | reverse complement strand
GCTCATGAACGTGGTGTTCCGATTCGAAAATTCACTTTCCGGTCCACCGGAATTCTTATCCAAATAGCTGGGACCGGGTCCAATCCCACCGATCCACCCGGCATCCGCCTGGGGAGGGATCGTGTAACCAATGTGCTGCAGTGCGTAAAGGTTGCTCATCGCCGAATGCTTAAGCCCGTCTTCGTTGCCCGAGCCCAAGGTGCCCGCCACTTTGCCGTAATATAAGGTACTGGCCTTTGTCGTTGATTTCTGCGCTCATTGCGTATAGCCGCTCAATCAGAATTCGCATCACAGAGGAGTTTTCGCCAAGCCAAATCGGCCCTGCTACCACCAGAATATCGGCATCCAAGAACTTGGGCCACAATTTCATCCAGTCGTCTTTTTTGTGGCCATACTCCGTCATATCTGGATAGACGCCCGCGGGAACAGTGTGATCCACAAGCCTCAGCGTTTCGACCTGCACCCCCTGGGATTCCATCACCTTCGAGCTCAGGTCAATCAAGCCTTGAGTGTGCGATAGCTCTGGCGAGAGCTTTAGCGTGCAATTAACAAACAAAGCTTTCAAATTGGCAAATGTACTCATTACCGCCCCCGGTCTAGTTCCGGCGGGTCGTCCCAATGGCTAGTGGTGATGCAAATTTCTTCGATCCGGCCTACTAACCATTTAGGGGCCGGACTTTTGAACCTAGCACCGAATTCCAAAGATGAGAAACTGCGATCAGAAGCGAACCTGGCTTATATCTTGCCCTTTTCAGCAAACAGCTCGTAGAAACCCTCAGGAAATTTGTGCATAAACGACGGGATGGTTTGCTAACTAGTGGGCTCATCGAGGCTTCTGAGAAGCCAATCCTTGAGCATAGTTTTAGTAGGTGCTCCAACCATTCGGTTCCCATCATGATAAACACAGCATGCCAATTCGGCTGTCGGTTTGGCGTTCGGGACTAGATCAATCCCGTCAATCAAGATTGTCGGCGAGCCGGCGAATCGATGTTTGACGGGGTCTTCTGGTGTCTCTATAAGAATGAAGTTCGTTGTGAGATTGCCAAGTTCTAACTCCGCAACCAGCTCGTTCAAAACCGTGCCAACCGATTCCCAATTAGGACATTCATCAATGTATAGAACTTCGATGTTCACTTCTTATCCCCATCTCTAATTTGCTGCGAAATTAGTTTTTAAATTCAAGTCACACGGTTTTAATGCTCATTTAACCGGTTGTTTGGGATTCGTTCTGGATTTGCGGAGCTTTAGAAAAGTAACAGTTATCAAGATTGCAAGAGCAGCAATAATGAGGGGCCAAGGGCCAGTGTTTCCTAAAGTCGTTGCCACTTGACCCTGCATAACGGTCACCCACTCAATAACAGGATTCTCAAAGCTCAAACCCTGAAAAAGCTGCAATTCATACCAGGCGTAGAGCAAGAAGTAGCTGCCAACTAGCACCAATAACACGGCGGTGCCTTTTTCAATTATTGGGTAGGCCTGGCGAATCCTTTTAAGCACGGTTTGCTTGGCGGCGGCAGTTATGGCCGCCAGCACAAAGACAGTAGCCGCCATTCCCAGCGAATAGCTAGCGAAGACCGAGAGTAGCTGAATCAAGTTCTGTTGCTGGATCGCACCGGTGGTGATAGCCAAAAATGGGCCTATGGTGCAAGAAAGCGAAGCCAAGGCGTAAGTCACGCCATACCCAAATTGAGTCCTAAATGACTTTCCCGGAGAGATGTTCGGATTCAGAAACTTGGCCATGATTGGACTTTTCCCCCAGAACAACAAAGCGCCAAGAACAATTAACACGAGTCCCATAAGAGCCGTTATAAAAGGTAGGTATTCCTGGACCGAGTATGAAATCGGGAAGACCAGCAACCCCACGGCCGCGAATATCAGTAAGAGTCCCAGCGAGAAGGCTATTGCGAACCTCATTGCCCGAAAGTAGGCCGCGGTGGCTGGGGCGGAAGGTTCGTCTTTAACCAGAATGATTGAGCTTAGATAAGCGGGAAGCAGTGCAAAGCCGCAGGGATTAAATGTCGCAAGAATTCCCGCAGTTACGGCTAAAGCAAGATTGACTTCCAGCAATCTACTTCACCCAATCTGCGAAAGCTTGAATATCCTTTGCGCTCGATGGCCCAATTTTCAACCGCAATTCGCCCGCTCTGTTTACAGCCACCAGCGAGGGCTGAATCGGAACCTGGAATGCTGACCAAAGGGCGCCTGTCGAGTCGTTAAGGTGGGCCAAGTTGTCAGTTTTAGTTCTAGTTGTGAACGCGGTCATCTCCTCTTGGGATCCGTAACCTGCGATGCCGATGATTAGAAGATCCGGGTTTGATTCGGCGAGCGCAACAATATCGGCAGACTCCTGTGCGCAGATGGCGCACCAGGGAGTCCAGAACCAAATAAGCGCTCCATTTTCTGACAATGTGGAACTCGAGTAATTCTCTCCGGAAAGGGTCTGGGCGGTGAATTCAGGAAGAGTACCGCTGTCATTTCCGGGGGCTTGCACGTTAGCTTCTTGGCTGGGAGCGGCTTCAGTCTCGGAGGTACCGGCGTCGTTCGGGCTCGCCGACTCCGATTCCAAAGGCGGCTCGTTTGCTCCAGCGCAGCCTGCTAGCACCAGAGCACAGGCACTCATAAATACAAGGACCCGAATACTTTTAGCCATCATGAGCTTAGATCCTGTTCAATTTGAGTTTGACTCCGACAAAGGTTCCGAGGAAAGCGAAAATCAGAAAGATCCAGCCCGAAATCGCGAAGCTTTGGGTCCCTGTTAGAAGGACTCCCACCGTGCAACCAAGAGCAATAAAAGATCCCCATCCAAGCATCATCCCACCCACCAGTGCAGTAGCTGAATTGGCGATGGTGATTGATTCAAAGCCGCATCTATTGCTGGCTATCGCTGCTGCGAGAGCCGCTATAAATAGACCTAAAATTAGCCAGCCATTATTGGTGATTATTTCGCCGACCACCGCAATACAGCCGGCAAAAGTATCCATACCCTCCAGTGTCTCGGGGCGGATATT
>JBDNID010000023.1:0-6344 GCA_041688475.1 Aquiluna sp. | reverse complement strand
GTAAAGGCCTGAAAGGCGCGCTCACGCGCTGGTTTTTCAAAGCTACCGGCCAGCTACCCATCGATCGTTCCGGCGGCAAGGGTTCCGAAAGTTCGCTGAACACGGGGCTTGGGGTTTTGGAGCGTGGCTTGGTCTTAGGAATTTATCCGGAGGGCACTCGATCACCCGACGCAAAGCTATATCGTGGACGAACCGGGATCGCGCGAATGGTTTTGGAAGCTCAAGTCCCGGTTCTTCCGGTGGCGATGATCGACACCGACAAGGTGATGCCGATCGGTGCGAAGCGCCCCACCATACACAAAATTGGTGTCGCGATAGGCGAGCCGCTAGATTTTACGAGGTTCGCGGGCATGGAGGGGGAGCGCGCAGTCTTGCGAGCAGTCACCGACAAAATTGTCTATGAGATTTATAAACTTTCCAATCAAAAATACGAGGATGTTTATGCATCCTCAGCTAGAAGCCGGCTGGCTAACCCCAGCTAATGAAGGAGAAGCGTGTCCGAGTTTGGTTTAGACAATTACCTCAATCTTGAGGCTAAGCAGCAGCCCACCTGGGCGGATGCTGAGGTCTTAGAAAACACCAAGGCCAGACTTGCCAATCAACCCCCGCTGGTTTTCGCCGGCGAGGTCGACACCCTGCGTCAGCGCCTGGCCGAGGCGGCTAGTGGCAAGGCTTTTTTGCTGCAAGGTGGGGACTGCGCTGAGACCTTTGTCGACGCCACTGCAGATCAAATCCGTAATCGCATTAAAACCGTCTTGCAAATGGCTGTGGTTTTGATGTACGGGTCTTCTTTACCAGTGGTCAAGATGGGTCGTATGGCGGGACAGTTTGCCAAACCACGCTCCTCCGATTTTGAGACTAGGGGTGCGATCACTCTGCCCGCCTATCGAGGCGACGCTGTGAATGCCTATGAGTTCGATGCTGTTAGCCGAACCAATGACGCGAACCGTCTGATGCAGGCTTATCACACCTCGGCGAGCACCCTAAATCTGATCAGGGCCTTCACAACCGGCGGTTTTGCAGACTTACGCGAAGTACACGCCTGGAACAAGGGTTTTACTGACAATCCAGTCAATAAAAAATACGAGTCAATTGCTCAAGACATTGATCGTGCGATGAGGTTCATGGAGGCCTGCGGGGTCGACTCGGCGGAGCTGCGCTCCACTGAATTCTTCGTGTCGCACGAGGGTCTGCTAATGGATTATGAAAGACCCCTCACTCGAATCGACTCCCGCACTGACCGGCCCTACGCGACCTCCGGTCACTTTCTATGGATTGGCGAGCGCACCAGGCAGCTGGACGGCGCTCACGTTGACTTTTTGGCCAAGGTCCGCAACCCGCTGGGGGTCAAACTTGGCCCGACAACCTCGGTGGATGACGCGTTGGCTCTAATAGACAAGCTTGACCCGGATCGTGAGCCTGGACGTTTGACGTTTATCACTCGCATGGGTGCAGGCAAGATTAGGGATCATTTACCGCAGCTAATCGAAGGCGTGCGCGCCTCGGGTGCTCGGCCGCTTTGGATCACCGACCCGATGCACGGCAATGGAATTACCACCGAGAATGGGTATAAGTCCCGCAGGTTTGATGACGTGATGGATGAGGTAATGGGCTTCTTCGAGGTGCACCGCGCTCTTGGAACTCACCCGGGTGGCCTGCACGTTGAGCTAACCGGAGATGATGTCACGGAGTGCTTGGGTGGTTCTGAGCAAATCGATGAGGATGCGCTAGCCAAGCGCTACGAGTCGGTTTGTGATCCTAGGCTCAACCATATGCAGTCTTTGGAGCTTTCATTCTTGGTCGCCGAACAGCTGGTTCAGACTTCCAGGAGTCAAGCTTGAATACCGCAGAAGTAGAGCACTGGATAACCTTGGACCAGGCGGCCGATCAGTTGGGCATATCAACCGCAAAGGTCCGCAGGCTTATCGATGAGCATATTTTATTCTCCGTGAGAATAGACAAGCAGCCGATGATGCCGGCGCACCTGATTTCAAATGGCGAGCCATTGAGCAGCATTAGAGGAAGCATGTTGCAACTAATCGACGCTGGGTTCAGCGCTGAAGAAGCTGTGGATTGGCTTTATGCCTCAAATGAATTTCTGGGGGGAAAGCCAATTGATTCACTGCTTAAGGGGCACAAGGCCCCGGTTCGCAGAGCGGCTCAATCGCTGGGCTGATCACTTGCTGCGGTGAATAACTGCGTCGGCTAGGGCGGCGAGTTCTTTTCTCCCAGAATCGGAGATTTCCATCGCGGCTAAAGCCTCGATTGAGGATCGAGAGTGTTCAGCAATTAATCTCTCAGTCTTATCCAGTGCCCCAGATTCTCGAATGGTGGCGCGCATAAACTCGACTTGCCCTTGATCTAGATCCCCGGAGACCAAAAGCTCTTCAAATATTTTCCCCACCGATTTCGGTGCCGCTTCCAACGTAAGCCCGACCAAAACGGTCCTTTTGCCCTCCCGCAAATCGTCCCCAGCGGGTTTCCCGGTTACCTTTGGGTCACCGAATACTCCCAGAACATCGTCCCTGAGTTGAAATGCCATGCCCAAAGGGATGCCAAAATTGCTGATCATGCGAAGCCCATTGTGGTCGGCGCCAGCAAAAGAAGCACCGATTAAAAGAGGAGCTTCGAGGCTGTACTTGGCAGATTTATAAAGGATTACCTTATTAGCCCTGGCAACCGCCTGCCGAGGGTCTTTGGTTGGCCCAGCGTTCTCCTCTAAAACATCCAGGTACTGGCCGGCCATTACTTCAAAGCGCATCTTGGAGAACTCAGTTCTGCAATTAGCCTCAATCTCTTCTGTGTCGACGCGAAGAAGTGCTTCACCGAAAATCTCTGAGCTCCAAGAGAGCATCAGGTCTCCAACTAATACTGAGCCTGCAACCCCAAATCGCTCGCTGGAACCCACGTAATTATGTTTTTCATGCAGCGCTTGAAACTTTTTGTGAATTGAGGGGTCTCCGCGTCGAGTGTCGCTTTGGTCCAAGAGATCATCATGGACCAAGGCGGCTGCATGAAAAACCTCAAGGGCAGCGGCAATGCCGATAATTGGAGAGTCTTTGGTCAGGGGAGCGACCTGTTCGCTCAGGCCAGCAAAGGCCTGATAGGCGAACAGAGCCCGAAATCTTTTGCCACCAGATAGCAGCACTTGAGTGTAGTCAATGATTGGTTCGAGGTCCTCAGAGATAGCAACGAGCTCTGCTCTTTTGCTATCACAGAAAGAGTCCAAACGGTCTTGAACAAGGTTTTTTAGAAAATCTTCAGCCACAAGGAATAGCTTATCCGCTCTGAGCTGTTTACTATTAGAGAAGGATTGGAGTGATAATGGCACTTTCGGAGCGCGAGCAAGCATTGCTTGAGGAGATGGAGCGGAACCTGATGAGTCAGGATGCCGGCTTCGCCAACAGGGTGAAAAACGTTTCAACCACTAATAAGAGCGCTAGCAAGCTAATAGTCGGAGTTCTTGTTCTCTTGGCCGGGCTGGTGCTTTTGGTCTTGGCGGTAGTCCTGCAGGTGGCATTTTTTGGGGTAGCGGCTTTTATTGTGATGGTAATTGGGATTATCACTGCCTCCAGCAACTTCAGGCTTCCAGAGATCCCCAAGGTGGGTGGATCTTCGAACAAGGGATCATTTTTTGAAGACCGTTGGAACCAAAGGTTTAATAAAGAGTAGTCAATCGCAAGCAGACAAGGGCCTTCGAGAAATCGAAGGCCTTATTTGTTTAACAAAAAATCCCAAATTGTGACTAAATAAAATGAAAATTACCTTATTGTGGAGTGAAGTGGAGTAAAGTGGAGTAAGAGTTGGGAAAGGGGTTCTTGCAATGTTGCTAGGCACGCACACCCTCAAACTCGACGAAAAAGGTCGCCTTATCCTTCCAGCCAAGTTTCGCGAGGAGCTAGAAGCTGGAGTTGTAATTACTCGTGGCCAAGAGCGATGCCTCTACGTCTTTTCTCAAAAAGAGTTTCAAGGGGTTCACGAAAAGATTCGTCAGGCCCCGGTTACCTCCGATGAGGCTCGTAAATACCTTCGAGTCTTTCTTTCCGGAGCCACAGACGAGACTCCGGATAAGCAGGGTCGAGTCCTGTTGCCGGTAATTTTGCGTGATTACGGAAACCTTCAGAAAGATTTAGTCATCATCGGGGTTGGCTCCAGGGCGGAAATTTGGGACGCCAAGAGTTGGAATGAATATCTTGCTTTGAACGAAGAGGGCTTTGCCAATCAGGCGAAGGAGGTGATTCCTGGGCTGTTCTAGCCCCTGCACTTTGATCCTTGGCCGTGACCGACTCTCTTCCCCTGAGCCGGAAAAGCGAAAGCCAAGCTCGCTAACGGGCAAGGGTCAAGGTGCAGGGAACACGGAATCCCAGCATTAACTTATGCCCAAGTCCACTTCAGATCTTCACACACCGGTAATGCTTGAGCGTTGTCTCGAGCTGCTGAGGCCTGCACTTTTAGGTGATCATCCAGTGGTGCTTGATTGCACACTCGGGCTCGGTGGCCACAGCCAAGCACTTTTAAAAGCCAATCCAAATCTTCGAGTCATAGGCATTGACCGGGATCCAAGAGCAATCGAATTGGCAACTCAAAGACTCAGTGTCTTCGGGGGTAGGTTCAGTGCCCACCTGGCCGTTTATGACGAAATACCGAGAGTTTTGGATGAGCTTGGAATCTCAAAGATAGCCGGCGTGCTGATGGATTTAGGCGTTAGTTCAATGCAGCTTGACGAGGCTGACCGCGGCTTTTCCTATGCCAAGAATGCGGCACTTGACATGCGCATGAATCAGAGCTTTGGCCCCACTGCCGCCGATATTTTGGCTCGCTATTCTGAGGAAGAGCTGACTGGGATTTTTAGGAAATTTGGCGAGGAACGCTTCTCTGGTCAAATAGCCAAAAGAATCGTTCAAGACCGCAAATCGGCGCCCATCACCACTTCTTCAGAGCTCAATAAAATTGTGACCCAAATCGTGCCGCCCGCACCAGGGAAAACCGCTGGACACCCTGCCAAACGTATCTATCAGGCTCTGAGAATCGCCGCTAACGATGAGCTTGGCGCCCTCGAGCGATCGCTACCCTTGGCAATCCAGGCGCTGGCCCCTAAGGGCCGCATCGTTGTGATGTCTTATCACTCACTGGAGGATGGCATCGTCAAACAAGCCCTGCAGGCTGCTTCGGTCAGTAGCACGCCAATTGATTTACCATTCGAGCTCCCCGGCACTGGTCCCGCTCTCAGAATTCTCACCAAGGGCGTCGAGCGCGCCGGCGAAATCGAACTATCGGCAAACCCGAGGGCAGCATCGGCGCGCCTTCGAGCCGCAGAAAAGCTAGAGGTAAAAGAATGAAGCTATACATGATGTCGAAGTCCCAAGCGAATCGTCTAAAACCAAACATGATGGCTGGGATCATTTTTTTGATTGGCATTCTCGCGGTATTGGGTGGGCAGCTGGCTTTGAATATGGCACTCACCCATGATGCCTACTACCTGCGCGAGCTCAGCATCGAAAAGCGCAACCTTGCAACCGATGTCCAAATTCTGCAAGAAGAGGTCGACTCTTTGGGTTCTCCGCAGAATTTGGCCGACGCCGCTAACCAGCTAGGCATGGTGGCAAATCCGGCTTCGGTTTTGCTCGATATCGAAAATGACAAAATCTATGGCAAGCCAATTCCCGCCGACCCAGCGCGTAGTTCTTTGGCCAGCGCGAACCTGGTGGCTAATTCCGCGATGGTAACGGTTTCGGAGTTCGCAGAAGCCACAGTTGCCGCTAGCGAAGTGGAAGCGGGTGTCGATACCGCAACATCCCTAGGCTCCAAAGTAGTTTTGGTTGCGGGTCTGATACCAGCATCGCCGACGAGGTAGGAAACAATGAGCAATCAGGGTAATCTTTCGCGGCGGCTTAGCCTTTTTGCCTTTTTGCTGGTTGCGTTGGTGGCCGCTCTGGGCATCAGATTGGCGGACTTTCAGGTAGTGCGAGCGGATGAGCTATCCGAGCAATCGCTCCAAACTCGCTCGGTGACTCAGACCTTGACCGCATTGCGTGGTGAAATAACAGACGCGTCCGGACAGGTCCTAGCCCGGACTGTATATCGCTACGACGTGAACGCAGCTCCGAAGAATGTTGGCCCCGTTATTACTCGGCTCAATGGTGAAAAAATTGAGCGTAGTGTGCAAGAAGTTTCCCTGGCGCTTGCGCTAGAGCTGGGGCTATCCCTTGAAGAGCTAGCCAGCAAACTTGAGGGCAACTCCGAGTATTCCAACCTCGCGAAGAAAGTAGACGCGCAGACTTTTAATGCGATCCGAGATCTTCAAATCCCGTGGATTTATTTTGATAAATTTGCCGACAGGCTCT
>JBDNID010000167.1:0-1717 GCA_041688475.1 Aquiluna sp. | reverse complement strand
GAGGCCAATTTCCTGGGATGCAAATACAAAATCGTGGTTATGGTTTCATGATCGAAGCAGAGGAGTCGGATTCTGAGAAGGCCAAAGCAACCATTTTGGCGCTTGCTGATTTGGTTAGGCAGGGAGTCACTCCAGATTCTCGGAGTGTTACCGAGGCCATCAACCTTTTAGAACAAAAAGAATCCCCATCCAAAATCTTGGGCTTGGGCGCAATCCACACTCCGGGCAAAACAATCCGGGCTAAAACCCTTGGTCAAAAACAATATCTTGAGGCGATTGATGATCACACAATCACTTTTGGTATCGGTCCGGCGGGCACGGGTAAAACATATCTTGCCGTTGCAAAGGCCGTAGCTGCCCTTTACGGCAAGCAGGTGTCAAGAATCATTCTCACTAGACCTGCCGTGGAGGCCGGGGAAAAGCTTGGTTTTTTGCCGGGAACTCTGAGCGAGAAGATCGATCCATACCTTCGGCCATTATTCGACGCTTTGCAAGAGATGCTAGAGCCCGAGGTTACCGCCAAGCTCATGGAGTCTGGGGTGATCGAAGTCGCTCCACTGGCGTACATGAGAGGTAGGACTCTCAACGATGCATTCGTAATTTTGGATGAGGCGCAAAACACCACCGCTGAGCAGATGAAGATGTTTCTGACTCGGTTGGGGTTCAATTCGAAAATGGTTATCACCGGTGATTCCTCCCAAATCGATCTTCCGGGCGGGAAGTCTGGCCTAGTCGCTGCCACTGGAATCTTGAGCGGCGTTGAGGACCTGCACGTTTTCAGATTAACTAGTCAAGACGTAGTTCGCCACGAGCTGGTTACTCGAATTGTTGAAGCCTACGAATTAGACGAGAGCAAATGAGCATCGAAATAACCAATGAATCCGATGTTGAAATAGATACTGATCGGGTTCTTTTAGTTACTCAGTTCGCCAGAGAGCATCTAAAACTGCATCCGATGGTGGATGTTGGAATCATGTTCATCGACGAGGCTCCAATGACCGATCTGCACGTCAAGTGGATGGATGAACCTGGACCCACAGACGTGCTTAGTTTTCCAATGGACGAACTTCGCCCCGGCGATGAGGATTCGGTATCGAATTCGGGTATTTTGGGAGATATCGTTGTTTGCCCGCAGGTGGCGACTCTTCAGGCCAGCGCAGCTGGTCACCAGATGATTGACGAGATTTTGCTACTAATAACCCACGGCATGTTGCACCTTGTCGGATTTGATCACTCTGAACCAGATGAGGAAAAAGAGATGTTCGGCTTGCAGCGCGAAATTCTTGCAGCATTCTATGAATCAGAGGCCAAACAATAGTGGAGCTCATTATTGGTCTGGGAATGCTTGGCCTTTTGTCGATTGCGGCAATGGCGCAGGGGCACCTGGAGCGCGAAGATGACCCTCGGGCTGGCTCGCTATCGATTCTCCGGGCTGCATTATTGGTATTGACTGCCGCAGTTTGGCTTGTTTTTATTGCCGCGACTGAACCTGTGGCAGCGCTTCTGGCTTTCGCGTTGCTAGTAATTTGGTTCCTGCAGCAGGTTATTGGGAGCACACTAGGCAAAAGTGATTTCGCGAAAAAAATAGCGGTTCGGCTCGATAAGGCCATTACAGCTTGGGCCAAGCTTGTGTCGCCAATTCGCCTAAGCGCCCCCGAGTCAGTCGAAGAGTACGAGCAGGATTTGCTTGAGTCGGTGGAAGAGTTTTCTGAGACGG
>JBDNID010000166.1:0-3993 GCA_041688475.1 Aquiluna sp. | reverse complement strand
TTGACCCACTAACTGCGACCAGCGAAAAAAATGCCGGCTCTAAAATCATTTACTCAAACCCGAGTTTTAACTCTTGGGGCGTAATAAACGCGCGAACAGAGTTTCTTCAAGGCAGCCCAGAAATAGTCGAAATCGTTCTTTTGCAGTACCAAAGAGCTAGGGCATGGATTCTTGCAAACCAAACTAAAGCAGCTGAGATTTTAGCTAGGGAGGCGCAGCTCGATGCGGATGTTGCAACTAAGGTTTTGACCGAACGAACCAACGTGGATGTCTCGCTTATCCCCGGTGAAACACAGCTTGCCGTGTTCCGCATAATCACCCCGGTGCTGGTAGCCGAAGGGAAGATTAAGTCTCAAGTCGCTGCTGATGGCGCACTCAAGACTCTCATCAACGACAGCATCGCCAAGAAGGTCGGCTAACCGGATGTCCGAATTTAGAGTCGAGAAGCAAGGCACCAAACAGCAGCGCCGTGCGGCACTGTTTGGTAAATCTCGCCAAGTGGCACTGGGCGCCTTGCTGCCGGTTCTAATTTTCGCGCTCTGGCAGGCCCTTAGCACCAGCGGTTCCTTTTCAGTTAGTCAGCTTCCACCTCCCGCCGAGGTTCTCTCCGGAGCCTTGGGACTGATTGAACGAGGAACGCTCTGGGGTCATATCGGAATTAGCCTGCAGCGAGTGTTTGGTGGCTTTGCCATCGGCGCTCTTTTAGGGATTGTTCTGGGATCTGCTGTTGGGCTTTCTAAAATTATTTCGCAACTTTTGCAGCCAACCATTGGCGCTCTTCGTGCGGTGCCATCCTTAGCCTGGGTTCCGTTACTTTTGATTTGGATGGGCATCTACGAGGAGCCAAAAATAACACTGATAGCGATTGGTGCATTCTTTCCGGTATTCACTACGGTGGCAGCGGGTTTGGCTGCCGTTGACCGAAACCTGTTGGAGGTGGGCAGGGCCTATGGCCTCAAAAGCCTCAAGCTGGTAACAAAGATTCTTCTACCTGCGGCATCCCCAATCATTTTCTCTGGTCTTCGATTAGGCCTGGCGCAGGCCTGGCTGTTTTTGGTTGCTGCGGAACTAATTGCAAGTTCTAAAGGTCTCGGGTTCTTGCTACTTGATAGCCAAAACACTGCAAGGACGGATGTTTTGTTTATGGCAATTATCTTGTTGGCGCTATTGGGAAAGCTGAGCGATGTAGTAATTGCAAAAATTGAAAAGCGCGCACTGCGTTGGATTTAGCCCACAAAACCTAGGAGTAATAAATGTCAGAACGCAGCTTTGGATTTAAGACCCGCGCACTTCATGCCGGCAGTATCCCCGATCCGGTCTACGGCGCTCGCGCGGTGCCGATTTATCAAACGACATCATTTGTGTTCAAAGACACTGCCGATGCCGCGAACCTATTTGCCTTAGAGAAATATGGCAACATCTACTCTCGCATCGGAAACCCGACGGTTGCCGCTTTTGAAGAGCGGGTTGCAAGTCTTGAGGGTGGAATTGGAGCGGTGGCAACCGCCAGTGGTCAATCGGCTGAATTCATCACTTTTGCAGCACTTTGCGCATCGGGCGATCACATCGTGTCCTCTTCTAGGCTCTATGGCGGCACCATCACGCAGATCACGGTAACGCTCAAAAGATTTGGCATCGAGAGCACCTTTGTCGATTCAAGTGATCCAAAAGATTATGAGGCGGCCATCAGGCCCAACACCAAGCTGATCTTCACCGAGACAATAGCAAACCCGTCCACGGCCATTGCAGATATCGAGGCCTTGGCGGCTGTTGCTCACCGCAATGGAATTCCTCTAATCGTTGATTCTACTACCGCTTCGCCATACCTGGTTCGGCCGATAGAGCACGGAGCAGACATAGTCATCCACTCGGCAACTAAATTTCTAGGTGGTCACGGGACCACCCTCGGGGGAGTTGTCATCGACTCTGGAAACTTTAAGTGGGATGGCGGCAAGTTTCCAACAATGACGGAGCCGGTTGCGGCTTACGGGGATCTTGAGTGGTGGGGAAACTTCGGAGAATACGGCTTTTTGACCAAGCTTCGAAGCGAACAGCTCAGGGACATTGGCCCGACCCTTTCTCCTTTTGCAGCCTTCCAGCTGCTACAGGGCATCGAGACTCTTCCTCAGCGAATGAAAGATCACGTTTCCAACGCCAAAGCGGTTGCTGATTGGCTCAACGGGGATAAACGAGTGAGCTGGATTTCCTACTCAGGATTGAAATCACACCCCGATTACAAGCTGGCCAAAAAATATGCACCCGAGGGTCCAGGGTCAGTGTTTTCATTTGGAGTTGAAGGCGGACGCAAAGCCAGCGAGAGTTTGATCAATAATGTTCAACTGATAAGCCACTTGGCAAATATTGGCGACGCTAAAAGTTTGATTATTCACCCCGCCTCGACGCTCTATCGTCAGTTAGGTCCAGACCAACTGGCGGCAGCCGGGGTGCCGGAGGATTTGATTCGAATCAGCGTGGGGATTGAGGACATCGAAGACATTCTTTGGGACCTTGATCAGGCACTTGAGGCTGCCACCGGGAGGAAGAGATGAGTTATCAAGAACCAAACGCCAGGGAACGCTTGGGTATTTTGCAGTCATCGAAAACGGTGGCAATAGTGGGGGTCTCGTCTAATCGCTCCAGGGCTAGTTATTTTGTGGCGAGCTATCTCAAGGGTGGCGATTATTACAAGGTTTATTTTGTGAATCCGATGATCGACACCTTATTTGACCAAAAGGTATACAACTCGTTGGCGGAACTGCCCGAGGTGCCGGACATTGTTGACGTTTTTAGAAAATCGAGCGACACCCCGGGCATTTTGGATGAAGCTATCGCAATCGGAGTCAAGACCATTTGGCTTCAGCTTGGCGTCTCAAATGATGAAGTTGGAGAGCGAGGAAGGGCAGCGGGCCTAACCGTTGTCATGAATCGCTGCCTCAAAATCGAACACGCCCGCTTCCACGGGGGCCTTCACCTGGCTGGTTTCAATACCGGTGTGATTAGCTCCAGGCGGGCAATTAGCTGAGTCTCAATGCTCCCTTACTTATTCTTGATATCCGGATTAGCGGGGTTTTTGCTGGCGAGGAATGCCTTAATTCAGCAGCCCAATAAGCGGGTCCTTACCGGAAGCAATTCAGCGCATACACGCATCAGAAGGTAGAGTAAGGGGCCACAGATCAGTAAGGACCCCTCATGGGTTTTGGAGAATCACTCAAGTCGTTTTGGACCAACTATGCCAATTTCAAGGGACGTGCTCGTAGATCCGAGTACTGGTTTATCCAGCTCTTTCTCGTTGTCACCAACCTGGCAGCAGCGATTATTGATTTTGTGCTGCTGGGCAGTGACGTAGATCGTTTTATCGCCAATGGTGGCGGGGGCTTGGTGGGTCTTGTCTGGATACTCGCCACAATCTTGCCGGCATTAGCGGTGCTAATCAGGAGACTTCACGACACTAGCAGAAGCGGTTGGTGGGCACTGATTGGGCTTGTTCCTTTAGTTGGTGGAATTGTTCTACTCGTGTTCACTGTCCAAGATTCAATCCTCGATGAGAACGCACACGGACCATCACCGAAGGTGCCGGCGAGCCTGTAAGAGAGATGTTTGGGCTTGCTGCCCAAATCAACCCGAAGATTGCTTTGCGGTTCGCACTCTCTAAGGAATGACTCTAAGTGGGAGCACGTATTCAAAGATTTGAACAGCGCATCGTGTCGCCAGTCGGGCGACAAAATGCTTGCCCTGTCGGTAGCACTGAATCAGTAGCCAGTTGATATTTAAGTGCAATTAAATGCGGATTCAAGTTCTAGAGCCTATTAAAAACCCCGCCAAATCCTGAGATCAGCGGGGTTTTTACTGGCGGAGAATGGGGGATTCGAACAGCTCACGGCCCCAGCGCAAGCTGGCAGGCCACCTTTAGTTACGAGGTCGACCCCGAGCTACATCATGCTCCAGGCCACCACTTTGGAATATCTAAAGACCCTGAATAACTAAAAACCCCGA
>JBDNID010000165.1:0-5885 GCA_041688475.1 Aquiluna sp. | reverse complement strand
TGGCACAGCTCGGAGTCAAAGTGCTGTTAGACACCTCCGGACCCGCTCTTCGCTACTGGGCAAAAACTGGTTACGCAACGATCATGAAGCCCAATGCTCACGAACTTGCAGAGTGCGTAGGCCGCGACCTAAGAACCATCGGAGACGTTATTGATGCCGCCCACGAGCTGAATCACTGGGGGGTTAATTGCGTGATGGCCTCTCTTGGCGTTGATGGCATAATTGCCGTCACTGCCAGCCACGCCATCCATGCTTTTACCGCGCCGGTCAAAGTCATAAACACCGTCGGCGCGGGAGATTCAACAATCGCGGGCTTTTTAGCAGCGGTTACCTCTCACTCAACTAAGCTAGATGCCTACGGGGTTGGCTTTGATGTCCCAGCGGGACTTGCCGCCGCCGTTCAATGGGGTGCTGCAAAGGTTCAACAACCAACCAGCGGATTGAAGTCAATCGACAATTTGGTTGAAGCAACCGTAGAACTGATTCCAGACCGCAATCGTCAACTCGGCGAACCAGCCAGAGCTTAAAAGGAGCCAAAAATGGCAATTGTAAATTCAGAACAATATGGCGAGATGCTCGATAGGGCTAAAAAGGGTGGTTTCGCATATCCTGCAATTAATGTTTCCAGTTCACAGACTCTGAACGCTGCCTTAGCGGGGCTGCAAGAGGCCGGATCTGACGGCATCTTGCAGGTTTCCACTGGCGGCGCCGACTACTGGAGTGGCCCAACCATTAAGAACCGAGTTTCGGGTGCCTTGGCATTTGCTGCAATGGCGCGCGAAGTTGCCAAAAACTACGAAATCAAAGTGGCCCTGCACACCGATCACTGCGCCGAGGACCAGCTTGATGGATTCGTTAGGCCACTTATGGAGCTATCTCAGGAGCAAGTTTCGCGCGGTGGAGAGCCCATCTTCAATAGCCACATGTGGGACGGCTCCGCCATCTCCTTGGATAAGAACCTGTTGATTGCTAAAGAGCTTCTTGCCAAGGCGCACAATGCCGGAATCATACTGGAAATTGAAGTTGGAGCCGTTGGCGGCGAAGAAGATGGTGTTGAAGGCGCTATTGACGAGCACCTATACACAACCATCGAAGATGGCGTAAAGACCATCGAAGCTCTTGGTTTAGGTGAAAATGGTCGCTACCTAGCCGCCCTAACCTTCGGCAACGTGCACGGTGTTTATAAGCCAGGAAACGTTCACCTTCGTCCAGAGTTGCTGAAGCAAATCCAGCATGAAGTGGGAGCCAAATATGGCAAAGAGAAGCCGTTTGATCTGGTTTTTCACGGCGGTTCGGGATCGAGTGAGAAAGAGATCGCTGACGCTGTCAAGTTTGGGGTAATCAAAATGAACATCGACACCGACACCCAGTACGCATTCACTCGTCCAGTCGTGGATCACATGCTAAAAAATTACGACGGTGTTTTGAAGATTGACGGAGAAGTCGGCAGCAAAAAACTTTACGACCCGCGCGCCTGGGGAAAGTCGGCCGAGGCCGGAATGTCCGTTCGAATAATCGAAGCGGCACAGCAACTTGGTTCGGCGGGAAAATCAGCCTGGTAACTAAAAATAAAAAACCTCCTACCAAAGATTGGTAGGAGGTTTTTTAGCATCAATCGATTCGGGTTAATAGCTAACCTGTCTGACTCAATCGATTCAACCACGAGGCTTTGGAGGCTCACGCCCCTAATGCTTCCAAGGGTCTATTTCTTCATTTTGTTCGAGGTGTCTTCTCCAGCTTTCTTGAGGTCCTTGCGAAGCTCCTTGGGAAGTGAGAATTGCACGTTTTCCTCGGCGGTGGTTACTGTGCGAACATCGCCGAAGTTGATTGTTTCTAGGTAGTCCAAAACCTCGGCAACGAGCTCCTCTGGAGCTGATGCTCCGGAGGAAACGCCAACGGTCTTAACCCCTTCAAACCATTCGAGCTTAATTTCGGATGCGTAATCAACCCGGTAAGCAGCCTTGGCTCCGGCCTGAAGCGCTACCTCGACCATGCGAACCGTGTTTGAGGAGTTGGCTGAGCCAACTACCAAAACTAAATCGCTCTCGGCACCAATTTTCTTGATGGCAACCTGGCGATTCTGTGTGGCATAGCAAATGTCATCGCTTGGTGGGTCCTGAAGAGTTGGAAACTTTTCGCGAAGTTTCATGACAGTTTCCATTGTCTCGTCAACAGACAGTGTCGTCTGCGATAACCAGATGACCTTGGATGGGTCCTTAATCTTGGCATTGGCAATACCGTCCGGGCCATCAATTAGCTGAACGGCGTGGGGAGCTTCGCCCGCGGTTCCCTCAACTTCCTCGTGACCCTCGTGGCCAACTAGCAAAATGTCATACCCTTCTTTATCAAAGCGCTGCACCTCGCGGTGGACTTTGGTTACCAGGGGACAGGTGGCATCGATGGTCATCTGATTTCGGGCTTCGGCCAGTTTTATAACAGCAGGAGAAACCCCGTGAGCCGAGAAAACCATGACGCAACCCTCGGGTGCTTCATCTACTTCCTCAACAAAAATTGCGCCGCGCCTTTCTAAGGCCTGCACCACATGTTTATTGTGTACAATCTGCTTGCGAACATAAACTGGAGCCCCGTAGTGATCCAGGGCCTTCTCAACTGCAATAACGGCTCGATCAACTCCGGCGCAATAGCCCCTAGGGGCTGCTAGAAGCACTCTGTTACCCAAATCAATGTGGGTGGGGGCGTTATTGTTGATAGTCATCACCTGACAATTCTACGAAAAGCCGCAAGGAGGTCCAAATGCAGGACGCTGCGGCTACTAAGTCCCAATCAAAGGTTAGCCAAGAGAATTCCCCGTGGCAGGTTTCTCAGCTATCAAAGTCTGTAAAAGACTGGATTGAGAAACTCGGCCAGGTTTGGGTTGAAGGGGAATTGCAATCTTTTTCGCAGCGCTCCAGCGGGCTATTCGCCTCCTTAAGAGACCTGGACGTGGAAGCGGCAGTGGAGATTCACGCATTTGAAAGATCGGGCGCCGAAATTGAAGTTGGTCTAAAACAGGGAGACCGGGTTGTTGCATTGCTTCAGCCTCAGTTCTGGGCCAAAAATGGGAAATTTACCCTACGCATTATCGCAATGCACAAAGTTGGCTTGGGCGAGCTTTTGGAGCGAATAGAAAAGCTTAGGCAGCTAATAATTTCCGAGGGTCTGGCTGACCAGAGCCGTAAAAAGCCACTGCCATTTTTGCCAAATCGAATTGGTTTGATTACCGGCGCCAACTCCGATGCCGAGAAAGACATATTGCAAAATGCCAAGCTTCGCTGGCCCGAGGTGCAATTCGAAGTTATAAACACATTGGTTCAAGGTGAAAAGGCAGTGAGTGAGATCTTATTTGCCCTAGAACAATTAGAGGTAATGGATTCGGTGGACGTAATCGTCATTGCGCGCGGAGGAGGCTCCTTTCAAGACCTGTTGCCGTTCAGCGATGAGCGACTGGTCAGGGCGTGTGCGAATCTTTCGAAACCCGTAGTGTCTGCTATCGGCCATGAAAACGACCAGCCGCTTTTAGACTTGGTAGCCGATTTAAGGGCATCAACCCCAACCGATGCTGCGAAAAGAGTGGTACCGGATGTCGCCGAAGAGCGAAAAGCGATCGGGATATCCTTAGACAGAATTCGCTACCGCATGAAAAGCACCCTTGATTCTCAGCAGCAACTAATCGCAGGGGTTATCTCTAGGCCCGTATTGGCCTCCCCTTACGGAGTGATAGATGCCCAAACTGATTTACTGAACTTACTCAAAAAAAGAATTGGTGAAATTCTTTTCTTCAGGCTTGAACAAGGCTCTAACGAGGTCTCTCAACTGCATGCTCGTGCGAGGAGTCTTTCGCCGAAACTCACTTTAGAGCGCGGCTACTCGGTTATCACCGACGCCAAGGGAAAGTATCTAAAAAAGGCAAAACAGGGCAGCGAGCTGCGCATCGTCACCAGCACTCAGGAAATTTCAGCCACAACTAACTCGGTTAAGGAGTCTCATGACTAAAGAAATATCTTCGCTCAGCTACGAGGCGGCTCGTGATGAACTCCAGCAAGTTGTCTCCCAACTCGAGCAGCAGAACGTCTCGCTAGAGGCCTCTATGGCGCTTTGGGAGCGAGGCGAAGCCCTCGCGGCTCACTGCGAGAGCTGGCTCTCAGGTGCTCGCAAGAAACTTGATGAGACGATAGCCACCAAGGACTTAAAGTGAGCGATGCAGCTGCCCAAAGGCGCGCCAAGCAAACGGTAAGAAACTTGATTCTTTCGCTCTTGGTAACTCTTGGACTCACTGCAGCCATCGTCCTTGGGGTCCCGCGAGATGACAGCAATCGAATTGTGCCAATCGATTATCAGGGCATTGCCCAGTCCGCCACTTCGAGCCTCGGGGCCGAGCCCCTTGCTCCGAAAATTCCTGCTGATTGGTACTCGAATGGAGCAAGAGTTGAAAATGATTTAGCCGTTCGATCTTGGTATGTCGGTTTTGTCACAAAAGATAATCAATTTTTAGGCCTAA
Source organism: Aquiluna sp. (assembly GCA_041688475.1). GTDB lineage: Bacteria > Actinomycetota > Actinomycetes > Actinomycetales > Microbacteriaceae > Aquiluna. The sequence goes on along the minus strand of JBDNID010000165.1, from coordinate 1,387 downwards.
CCCAGGCCTTAGAATCGAACCCGAGTTGGCTGGCTCTGACACTGCAGGGCAATTGGCAAGATGGCGAAACTCAAATTGCCGGAATGATATGGGAGATCTGGCCAACGCTCACTCCATCCAGCCCGCCAGGCACCAAGGAATACGCTCTGGTTCACAGATATGGCGAAAGCGTAGTGGTGATTTTCGGCACAGCTCCGTTGGCTGATTTCGAAATCCTGGCCACCGCCATCTCAGCTGAAATGGGTTAGCCGGACCGACTCGGAAACCTCCCTCAAACCTGGAGACGATGAGATAACTGATACCCGAAATACAATCTGCGACCCAGTAAAAAATGGCAAACTACAAGTTGTGGGTGTTTATTACAAAAACGGAATCGGGGACATTCACCCGAGGGCAGCTCAGGACGCTATTTAGCCAAGAAAAAGGGATAGTAAATGGAATATCGCATTGAACACGACACCATGGGCGAAGTCAAAGTTCCCCTAGACGCCTTGTATCGGGCTCAGACTCAAAGAGCGGTCGAGAACTTTCCAATCAGCGGGCAGGGTCTAGAGCGAGAGCACATCATCGCGCTAGCTCAAATCAAAAAGGCCGCAGCGCAGGCCAATCAATCCATGGGTGTATTAGAGGCCAAAATCGCGGATGCTATTTCGGCAAGTGCTGACGAAATCATTGCAGGTAATCACCTGGATCACTTCCCAGTTGATGTTTTTCAGACCGGCTCTGGAACATCTTCGAATATGAACATGAACGAGGTATTGGCTACTCTGGCCACCAGAAAATTGGGCGAAGAGGTCCACCCCAACGACCATGTGAACGCTTCACAGTCCTCCAACGACGTATTTCCAACTTCGGTGCACGTGGCCGTTACCAAGTCGCTGATTCACAACCTGTTGCCATCACTTAGTTACCTAGCCGAATCTTTGGAAGAAAAAGCGAGCGACTGGAAAGAATTTGTTAAGCCTGGACGCACCCACCTAATGGATGCAACCCCGGTTACTTTTGGCCAGGTATTTGCCGGCTACGCCGCTCAGATTCGCTACAGCATCGAGCGGGTGTCCAGCACAATTCAAAGAGTGGCGGAGGTTCCGCAGGGAGGAACTGCTACCGGCACTGGCATCAACACCCCCAAGGGCTTCCCTCAGGCAGTGATAGCGAACCTGGCTAAAGAAACCGGCCTACCAATCACCGAGGCCAGGGATCACTTTGAGGCTCAGGGTGCCAGAGATGCTCTGGTTGAAGCATCCGGTGCACTCAAGGTGCTGGCTGTCAGCCTCACCAAGATAAACAATGATTTAAGGTGGATGGGCTCTGGTCCCAATACCGGCCTAGCCGAGATCAGCATCCCGGATCTTCAGCCGGGCAGCTCCATCATGCCGGGCAAAGT
>JBDNID010000164.1:0-5588 GCA_041688475.1 Aquiluna sp. | reverse complement strand
TTGATTGCGCCGTGGTTGGTGTGCAGGGTTGCGATAGCTGAAGGTGATGTCATCCCTACATTGTGCCACAGCATCCAATGGGTTGCATCGGCTTGCAGCCGAAAAGCTAATCGAGATGAATTCACAAATCCAGCCGGGCCTAGTTATTGTGCCAGACTCACTATGTAAGGTTTGCTCGAAAGAAAGCGAAACCCAAATGACCCAAGCAATCACTTTTACCAATCTGGTGAAGTCCTACGGGAAACAAATTGCCGTCAACAATTTGAGTATCGAGATCAAAAAAGGCCGAATCACCGGCTTTTTAGGCCCGAATGGTGCTGGAAAGTCAACCGCCCTTAGGTGCCTAGTTGGCTTAGCAAAGCCCACTAGCGGCTCAATCTCCATTCTTGGCGCCGGCTATAGAGACTTGAAAGACCCCATTTCCGAAGTGGGTTGCGTTCTAGATTCGCGCGGCTTCCACGCTTCACTGACCGGGCGACAAAACCTCAGGGTTATGGCGGCTGCCGGCAATATTCCAGATGCTCGCGTCGATGAGGTGCTTGAACTGGTCGAGCTTGGCGATGCTAAAAACAAGCGCACTAAAAACTATTCGTTTGGCATGAAACAGCGCCTCGCTTTGGCTGGCGCAATTCTGGGCGACCCAGATGTTCTGATTCTGGATGAACCGGCTAATGGGCTGGATCCGCTGGGGATTGCGTGGCTTCGCAAGTTCTTGAGATCACTCGCGAGCTCCGGTAGGACCATTTTGGTTTCTTCTCACCAGCTAGCTGAGATGCAAAACACAGTCGACGATGTGATCATCATGCATAAGGGCAAGCTGATTGCCTCTGGTGAAATGAAGCAAATTATTGGAACTGGGAGCTTGGAAGAGGCCTTTCTCGAGCTAACCGCAGGAGCAAACTAATGGCGCTAATTAAATCGGAATTTCGCAAAGTTCTTTATGCCAGGGCGAACTGGGGAATCTTGATAGCGGGGATCGCGATCTCAGCTCTCTCGGTTGTGACGACCCCTTTTATTTATGAAGCTGCCGACTTGGGTCCGGGGTTTGGGGTTAATACGGTGGAGGGCATCGATGCCATATACGCCAACGCGATTGCTGGCTATATCTTTGTGATCATCTTGGGCATCATGTTGATGGCTGGGGAGTACCGCCATGGAACCGCAGCGGCAACTTTTCTGACCAGCCCCAAGCGCGAGTTCGTGCTTTTTGCGAAGCTCGGTGTTGCGGCAATAGTGGGTGCGCTATTCATGTTTATCACTGCTTGGATTTCGATTATTGCTGGAATTATCACGCTTTCGGGATTTGAAGAAGCGGTTAGCCCCTCGAGCGATCTATTTCTGAACCTGACTTTGACAGCGGTGGTTGCGGGCGCAGTATTCGGTGTTATCGGGGTGTCGGTTGGGGCTCTTTTAAAAAACCAAATGCTCGCAATTGTGTTTTCTCTTATCTACCTGTTCGTGATTGACCCACTGTTGTTGCTCCTATTTAGCGAGGTGGGGAAGTTCTTGCCGGGCGGCCTGATCACTGGGATGCTCTCGATTGATGTTCAATCGCCAGAGTTCGGTTTCGATACCTCTTTGTATCTAGAACCCATGCCCGCGGTACTTCTAATGCTGGCCTATGGGCTGGTATTTTCTCTGGTCTCGTTGTTCACGAGCATGAAAAGGGACGTCGAATAGCAAGAATTCTCAAAAGACTCCGACCTCCAATTGAGAGCCTGAGCTTTTACTGTTGAAGGTCTTACAGCCCCTTGGGCTTCAAGTATTTCTGCGCCAGCGCACTCAAAAAATCAAACAGCAGCGCAAGAATTGCGACCATGACAGCTCCAATTAAAATGGCTGGTCCTCGGTCTAGCTTCAGCCCGGAGCTTATTGTTTCTCCAAGTCCACCGCCACCAACCAAAAATGCCAGTGCTGACATGCCAACGTTGATCACAATCGCTGTCCTAATTCCGGAGACAATCACTTCAACCGATAGGGGAAGTTCGATTTTGAACAGAATCTGTCTTGAGGTGAACCCCATGCCTCGTCCCGCTTCGATCACAGACTTGTCCACCTGCTCCAGGCCAACGATGGTATTTCTAAGAACTGGAAGCAGGGAGAAGGTAGCCAAAGCGAGAATCACTGTGAGAATTCCGGAACCCATAAAGGAGAAGAAAACTACAATCAGGCCATAGGCGGGCAGTGATTGTGCCAATCCGAGGGTGTTGACCAAAAAACTCTTCAGTCGCGGAAAACCCTTGCGGGTAACCAGGATTCCGATTGGCACCGCTATCAAAATAACTAGTAACGAAGATGTAAGACCCAGAACCAAGGTTTGCCCTATTTGTCGTTGAATTTTCGCAGGATCCAAGATGTTGAGTGTGGTTTGATCTAAATCTGAGTAAAGCCAAACCGCAAGGCCCAGAAGTGCGAGTAGGGCCGCGAATATAGGGGAAATAATCAGATCGAGCCGCGCGCTCATCGGAGACTGGCTCTTAGCTTGTGGGGCTACCGTGCTCAAGGGTTAATCCTTCCCGTCGCTCATAATCAGTTTGGCAAGACTTTCGATTGTTGTGCAGCCCAGATACTTACCCCTCTGGTCTGTAACGCAGGCCATTCCTACCGAGGATTGCAGCATCACCGTTAGTGCATCCTGCAGGGTGTCCTCAGGCTGAAGATCTACAGTTACTGGCCGACCGGATTTTTCTATCGGCTGGCTTGTGCGGTTCAAAGCACGCTCATCGATCCATCTCAATGGCCGATTGTTGCTATCAAGTAGCAGCGCCACCTTGTCGGGTGAATCCTGAAGGGTCTTCAGGGCCTCCTCGCGCAAAACCGGTGAAGTAAGAGTCGGGACCTGGTGCAGCTCAATGTCACTGACCTTCTTGAGGGTAAGTCCCTTTAAAATCGCCCCGGAACCCAAGAAACTCTCGACAAACTCATCGGCTGGATGGGCCAAGATTGCCTCCGGTGTATCAAGCTGAGCAACCTCGGAACCCTCGCGCAAAATTGCGATTCGGTTTCCCATTTTGATTGCCTCGTCGATGTCGTGGGTAACAAAAACGATTGTCTTCTTTAGCTCTTTTTGGAGCCTCAAAAATTCATTCTGCAAGCGGTCTCGGGTGATTGGATCGATTGCACCAAAAGGCTCATCCATCAAAAGAATTTCTGGATCGGCAGCCAAGGCTCTAGCGACACCGATTCTTTGGGCTTGCCCGCCAGAAAGTTCTTTCGGGTAGCGATCTCGATAAGTGTCTGGGTCCATGGAAACTAGTTCCAACAACTCGTCAATACGCGCCTTAATTTTTTCTTTGCTCCAGCCCAAAAGTTGGGGCACTGTCGCGATGTTCTCAGCAATGGTGCGGTGCGGGAATAGGCCCACCTGCTGGATAACGTAACCGATTTTTCTTCTAAGTTCAGATGGGTTCGCCTCTGTCACGTCTTCGCCATCAATGAACATGCGACCGGAGGTCGGCTCGATAAGGCGGTTAATCAACCTGAGCGTTGTGCTCTTTCCACAACCCGAAGGGCCAACCAACACTAGAACCTCGCCGCGAATAACCTCGAGAGTGAGGTTTCGAACGGCTGGCTCGGCGCCAGCACCGTAGGACTTGCTTACGTTTTCTAGGCGAATTAATACATCATTCATCGAATACCCTTCGAGATAGTGGCCACTTTAAGGGCCTGGAGAATCAGATCAATAACAAGAGCAAGAAGCAGACACAGCAACGTGCCCAGCCATATTGACTCCAGGGAATTTGGCAGTGGCAGTCTTGCAAGACCGCTTTTTATAAAGTCACCTAGTCCGCCACCCGCGACCAGTGTTGCGATAGCCGCGATTCCAACAACCAACATTGATGAAACTCGAACACCGGCGAGTATTACTGGCCATGCCAATGGAAGCTGAACCTTGACTAGCACTTGGGCAGGGGATAGGCCCATGCCCTTGGCGGCCTCAAGGACGCCGGTGTCTATTCCGTCGAGGCCAGTAATGGTGTTACGCAAAATCGGCAACAACGAATAAAGAAATAGTGCGATGAAGGAAGGGGCGAAGCCCAGTCCGACTAGTGGAATGAAAACAACGAAGAGCGCTAGGGAAGGAATTGTTAAGAACACCGAAGCTATTGCTAGCGCAAGTTCCTTGGCGAGCTGGTTGCGTCGGGTCACGACGCCGGTGACGATGGCAAATAAGCCAGCCGTCACCAGCACCGAAACCACATAAACGGTGTGCTGGGTAAGACCTTCTAAGACCTGCTCTTGTCGAGCAAGCGCGAACTCAATCAGGCTTAATAAAAAGTCCATGGGGTTCCTTAGTCGATCAGACCTTCAGAAACCAAGAACTCCTTGGCAACTTCAGCTGCGGCCCGGCCATCGGCCGAAACATAGCCATTTAGCTCTGCCATGCGAGTGTTGTTCAACGGGGCAAGAATTGCCTTGATGATTGCATCAAAAGCCTCTGGGGCCTCGTTGTACTTGTCAACGCCCATTGTTCCGGAGACGTTGTACAAAATGTTGACGCCTGGATCTTCAACAAGAGTCAAACCTAAGGCTGGGATGCGGCCGTCAGTTGTATACACTTCACCGAAGTCGCAGTTATTAGCGGCGGTCTCGGTGTAGATGATTCCAGTATCAAGAATGAGTTGCTGGTTGTCCGGAAGTTTGATTCCAGTGTGCTTCTCGGTCAAAATCAAACCATCTTCACGGGAAGGGAATTCTGCCTCCATGCAGACAATTGCATCGGAGTTTGCCTGAACGTACTCCATCATCGTGGTCAATGTAAATGGACCGCCGTTCGCCTCAGTGCGTTCTGGGCTGGATGTAAATCCGTAGGTGTTGATGAACTCCGACATTCCGACCCAAACGATGCCGTTCTCGGCAAGATCGCGCTCTTTAACTCCAGCTGTTAACTCTGCTGGGTCAAAGCTCGGGTCCGGTAGTCCCAAGTGGACTGCCCAACCGGTGCCGTTGTACTCCATGTAAATATCGATTTCGCCTGACTCAAGTGCTGCTCGAGCCACGTTGGTTCCACCGAGGTCTACCTTGTTCTCAACTGTTGCGCCCGCTGCTTCAAACGCCGCAACTAACATTTCGCCTAGAACCAACTGCTCGTCAAAGTCCTTCGATCCAACGGCAATGTTGATACCTGTTAAGTCGTACTGCTCTAGGCTGCCGCCCGAGCTTGTCTGGGTCTCGGCTGCCGAGCAACCTGCGAGCACTAGGGCCGAGACGGCTCCAATTGCCAACATTGAGAATTTCTTTCTCTGCTTCATATGTCTCTCCTTTGGGTGTGAGCTCAGGCTAAACAATCAAATTGTCCCTGCCTAATGCGGTTGACCATAGGTCAACTCGGGGGTATCGTGGCCTCATGAGGACCCACACTTCAGGCTTAGCAAGAGACCTTGAAGTTCTCGAAGCCCTGTCGCTTGCGGAGGCTTTTACCCACGGAGGTTTGGGAGTGAACAGGGTTGCGGAAATTACCGAACGAGATAAAGGCCAAATCTCCAGAGTGCTAAGGACTCTTGAGGAGAACCAGCTGGTTGATCGCGACCCGGAGACCCTAAGGTACTCTTTGGGCTCAAGGCTCTACTCAATGGCAATGCGCACCA
>JBDNID010000163.1:0-6142 GCA_041688475.1 Aquiluna sp. | reverse complement strand
TCGCCCCTGAGATTGCAAATCTGCAATCGAGGCAAAATCTCCCACATCGTGCCACTCGAATTCCGCAGGGACAACTGCAACCAAATTCTTCAATGCCGCTGGTTCTGCGATTGCGTAATCGATGGCAATTTTCTTGAGCTTCAGCCAGGTGGCCGACATCACCTGGTCGCGATCCTTTGAATCCCAAGCCTGAGCGATTTTCATTACTCCGGCGTGAAGCTCGGGTTCGGTTTGTGCTAGCACCTCTAGTAAGAGCTTTGCCGGCGCGATGAACATGCCGGCGTTCCAGAAGTAATCCCCCGAGTCAACATATTCTTGGGCAAGTTTGATATTGGGCTTTTCGACAAACTTTTTTGCCGAACGAGCGCTCTTGGAATCTAGCGGTTCTCCTTGCTGAATGTAACCAAAGGCCACCGAGGCCTCTGTTGGCACTAACCCAATCGTGACTATTAAACCCGTCGCAGCTACTTCCACCGCCTCCAAGACTGCCTCTTGAAACTTTTTGTCATCCAAGATCACGTGATCGGCCGCAAAGGAGCCAATGATGACATCCGGCTCGCGAAGCATGAGTATGGCGGCTGCTAAAGCGATTGCCGCGGTGGAATCCCTGGGGGTCGGCTCCAAAATAATGTTTGATAAATCGAGGGCCGGCAGCTGCTCTTCGACAGCCCTGGCGTGGATGTCGCCGGTAACAACCATGGTTCGATCCTTTGCCAGTGGTTGCAGCCGATCCCAGGTGTCTTGCAAAAGAGTCTGGCCGCTGCCGGTGAGATCGTGCAGGAATTTTGGAGCGGCAGCTCTTGAAAGTGGCCAAAGTCTGGACCCTGATCCCCCGGCCGGAATAATCGCAAAGAATCGATTGATGTTGTTCTTTTTAGGATTTCGCACACATTTAGCCTAGGACTTTAGGCCTGGTTATAAAAGTAGCCCTTGCAACCCTTTAGACTTTATTTATCTCTTAACTACCCATGGAGGCGAGATTGGCACTAAAGCCCCAAGGAACTCTTTACCGCGGCAAAGTAGGCATGTGGTCTTGGGTTTTGCACCGCATCACCGGTGTCGCAATATTCTTCTTTTTACTCGTGCACGTTTTGGACACGGCCTTGGTTCGAATCAGCCCTGAGGCTTACAACGTGGTCATGGAGTCCTATAAAACCCCGATTATTGGCCTGGCCGAGTTGGGTTTGGTGGGAGCAATCTTGTTCCACGGTCTTAATGGACTTCGAATCGTTGCAATTGATTTTTGGTCCAAGGGAACTAAATACCAAAGCATCATGTTCTGGGCTGTCATGGCGCTAACGATTGTCGCCGTGGCGGGTTTCACACCGCTTCACCTTGCAAGAGTATTCGGAGAATAGGGAGCAGCTGATGAGCGTAATAATCGAAACCCCAAACCAGCCCCGCACCCGCAAGCGCGCCCACTGGGAAAAGTACGGCTGGCTCTTCATGCGAGTCTCCGGACCTCTTCTAATTGTTTTGGTTTTCACCCACCTAGTAGTGAACCTCGTACTCGGCGATGGCATCAGTGCCATCGACTTTGCGTTTGTGGCCGGTAAGTGGGCGGATCCGTTTTGGCAGGTCTGGGATCTTGCGATGCTTTGGCTCGCAATGATCCACGGAACCAACGGCATGAGAACCATCGTGAACGACTACACCTCCAAAGAAACCGTTCGCGTCCGTTTGAACTACACCCTGTGGGCAGTTTGTGGCCTGCTTGTTCTTTTGGGAACCCTGGTCATCTTCACATTTGACCCTTGCCCCGCCAACGGCGCAGCTTCGCTGCTCCCATCATTCTGCCCAGCTAGATAGTAAGGAAAGCCTTGAACTTAGAAGCGAATAACAACGTTACTTATCACGAGTACGACGTTGTAATCGTGGGTGCCGGTGGCGCCGGAATGCGCGCCGCAATCGAAGCCGGTCCGCTCGCTAAGGTAGCCGTGGTTTCCAAGTTGTTTCCAACCCGCTCGCACACTGGTGCAGCTCAGGGTGGCATGGCAGCGGCTCTTGCAAACGTTGAAGAAGATAACTGGGAGTGGCACACCTTTGACACAGTCAAAGGTGGCGATTACCTGGTTGACCAAGATGCCGCCGAAATTCTGGCCAAAGAGTCAGTTCAGGCAGTTATTGACCTTGAGAACATGGGTCTCCCCTTTAACCGCACCCCTGACGGCAAGATTGACCAGCGCCGCTTTGGTGGTCACACAAGAGATCACGGTAAAGCGCCGGTTCGTCGCAGCTGTTATGCGGCTGACCGCACCGGCCACATGATTCTGCAGACTCTTTACCAAAACTGCGTGCGGCTGGGCATTGAGTTCTATAACGAGTTCTACGTGCTGGATCTAATAATGAACGATGGCAAGCCCGCCGGTGTTGTCGCGTATGACCTGGCTTCTGGGGACATCCACGTTTTTGCCGGTAAGTCAATCATTTTTGCAACAGGCGGTTTTGGAAAGATCTATAAAACCACCTCTAACGCACATACCCTCACAGGAGATGGCGTGGGCATCATCTACCGCAAGGGCCTGCCTCTAGAGGACATGGAGTTCTACCAGTTCCACCCAACCGGCCTTGCAGGCCTCGGGATTCTCCTATCCGAAGCCGCTCGTGGTGAGGGTGGAATCCTGAGAAACTCCATTGGTGAAAGATTCATGGAGCGATACGCACCAACAATTAAAGATTTAGCCCCAAGAGACATGGTTGCAAGGGCTATGGCGAACGAGGTCAGGGAGGGTCGCGGTGGCGGACCCAATAAGGACTACGTCTTTTTGGATCTGACCCACCTAGAGCCGGCTGTAATTGATGCCAAGCTCCCCGACATCACCGAATTTGCCAGAACATATCTTGGAGTGGAGCCCTACACCGAGATGGTGCCAGTCTTCCCAACCGCTCACTATGCGATGGGCGGGATCCCGACTAACATCAAGGCCGAAGTGCTATCCGACAACAACACCGTCGTACCTGGTCTTTATGCCGCTGGTGAGTGCGCTTGCGTTTCCGTGCATGGCGCGAACCGCCTTGGCACCAACTCACTGTTGGACATAAACGTATTTGGCAAGCGAGCTGGAATCTACGCCGTGGAGTATGCCAAAACGGCCACCCAGGTCCCAGTCCCAGAGGACGCTCCAGACATGGTGATTGCAATGCTTCAAAAGGTTCGCGATGCCAAGGGACCCGAAAAGGTTGCTGTCTTGCGCAAAGAGCTTCAGGAAACCATGGATAAAAATGCCCAGGTCTTCCGAACCGAGGAAACCCTAAACGAGGCTTACGAAAAAATTCAAGAGATACGCGTGCGCTACGAGAACATCTCGATTCAGGATCAGGGCAGGCGCTTTAACACCGACCTTCTCGAGGCCGTCGAGCTTGGTTTTCTAATCGACTTAGCCGAAGTAACCGTAATCACCTGCCGTGAGCGCCGCGAAAGCCGCGGAGCTCACCTTAGAGAAGACTTCCCAGATCGTGATGACAAAACGTTCATGGTTCATTCAATGGCGTATCAAACCGAAAACGTAGATGAGACCACTAAGGCCAAAATCAAGATTGGCTGGAAGCCGGTTGTCGTCACCAACTGCCAGCCGATGGAGCGCAAGTACTAATGGCACAACAGACTGCACCGCAGATTGAAGAAATCCCCTCCTTCACCGTGACTTTATTCGTGCGCAGATTTGACCCAGAAACCGACACCGAGGCCAAGTGGGTCGACTACGACGTGGAAATGTATGGCACGGACCGAGTGCTGGACGCTTTGCACAAGATCAAGTGGGAGCAGGATGGCTCTTTGACTTTCCGTCGCTCTTGCGCCCACGGAGTTTGCGGCTCTGATGCCATGCGCATCAATGGCCGCAACCGCCTTGCCTGCAAGACTCTGATCAAGGACCTTGACATTTCGCAGCCGATCTACATCGAGCCCATCAAAGGCTTGCCGGTGGAAAAGGACCTAATTGTTGACATGAACCCCTTCTACCAGGCCTTTAAGGACATTCAACCGTTCTTGATTGCCTCGGACAAGCCGAAAAAAGAACGGCTACAGTCCCCCGAAGAGCGCGCGCGCTACGACGATACAACCAAGTGCATTTTGTGCGCCGCCTGCACTACCAGTTGCCCGGTGTTTTGGACTGACGGCCAGTACTTTGGCCCCGCGGCAATCGTGAATGCCCACCGCTTCATCTTTGATTCTCGAGATGAAGGTGCGGAACTTCGGTTGGATATCTTGAACGATAAAGAAGGAGTTTGGCGTTGCCGCACCACCTTCAACTGCACCGAGGCTTGCCCAAGGGGTATCGAAGTCACCAAGGCGATTGCCGAAGTCAAACAGGCAATGCTTAGGTCAAAAGTTTAGGTTTCTGGCCACAAAAGTGATTTTGAGCCCTAACAGGTAATGCTCAGGTAAAAACTATAAGTTTCGGGTCACCAAGGCGATTGCCGAGGTCAAACAAGCAATTCTTAGGTCAAAGGAATGTAAATGGCGGTAACTCGTAGGGCAATATTAGTCACCTCGGTCGCCGGCGCGGCCGGTCTCACTCTGGCAGCCTGCGCCACTGAGCCTCAGCTGGCACAAACCACCCCACCTTCTGGGACGGTTGATCAAACTCCTGAGCCAACTCTAGGTGAGGTAATGCTCGGTATGACCAGCGCTGTGATGGTTGGCTCGGGTGCAAAATTCGAGATTGACGGTGCCCTCACAATTTTGGTAACCCAGCCACTTAATGGAGTCTTCAAAGCCTTCAACGCAACCTGCACCCACGCCGGTTGCATCGTGAACGGCGTGCAAGACAATCAAATAGCTTGCGGTTGCCACGGAGCACGCTTCGATATTGAAACCGGTGGAGTTTTGGCAGGACCGGCGCGCCAAGCGCTAGGCAAAATCAACCTTGAGGTTCGAGGCGAAGAACTCTGGGTCATAATTTAGGCATGCTCTCTATCGCCTCGGTTAATGTCAACGGAATTCGCGCGGCTGCCAGAAAAGGCATGGTGGATTGGCTCAGCGTTGCAAAACCGGGCATCCTTTGTCTTCAAGAAGTCAGGGCCCCGCAATCAGCACTCTTGGCCTTAGCTTTAGGCGATGGGCCACTAAGCCTTGAAAACAAGTGGCATATTTACGATCACGAAGCAACCGCGAAGGGTCGTGCGGGAGTGGCCGTGTTGTCCAGAACCGAAGCAATCGCATCCCGAACAGGCTTGGGCGCCGAAGACTTCGATTCAGCGGGGCGCTGGCTAGAGGTGGATTTCCAAACTCCGGCAGGACTGCTGACCGTAGTCTCTTGCTATGTGCACTCGGGCGAAGTAGACACCCCCAAACAGGTGGAGAAATATAAGTTTTTGAACGCTATGCAGGCACGCATGCAAGAGCTAATAAAGAATGATCGGCTGGTGGTTGTGGCGGGGGATCTAAACGTAGGTCACACCGAGTTAGATATTAAGAACTGGAAGGGCAATCTAAAAAACTCGGGTTTCTTGCCCGAAGAGCGAATCTTCTTCGATGCTTTTGCATCGCAGGGTTGGCAGGATATGGGCAGAAATGCCCACCCCGATGAGCCGGGTCCTTATACCTGGTGGTCTTATCGCGGGCAGGCCTTCGACAACGATGCCGGCTGGCGAATTGATTACCAATTGACCTCTCCAGCCTTGTCCAAACTAGGGCAGAATTATCGGGTCGATAGAGCGGCGAGCTATGACACTAGGTGGACTGACCACTCGCCGGTAGTAGTTGATTACACACTTTAGGATTTTTTAAATGACCAAACCAAATCTTTTATCAGGCATGCAGCCCTCAGCGTCGAGTCTTCACCTGGGAAATTATCTTGGCGCCCTGACCCAGTGGGTGAAGATGCAAAATGAATACCATGCCTATTATGTGATTGTTGACCTGCACGCCATCACAGTGCCGCAGGACCCAAAAGAGCTGCGCAGCAACACCCGCTGGACTGCCGCACAGTATTTAGCAGCCGATATTGATCAGAAAAAAGCCACCCTTTTTGTGCAGTCCCAAGTTCCTGCCCATGCGCAATTGGCCTGGGTCCTAAACTGCATCACCGGATTCGGTGAAGCCAGTCGCATGACTCAGTTCAAAGACAAGTCCCTCAAGGCGGGCAGCGATCAGGCATCGGTTGGGTTATTCACCTATCCCATCCTACAGGCGGCCGAT
>JBDNID010000162.1:0-2301 GCA_041688475.1 Aquiluna sp. | reverse complement strand
GCTAAAAGTAAAGCCAACCGATGTTGGAGTCGAACTTGAAAATGTCGGCGAAAACGCAGCGGTTACCTCGGATGTTGAGGTGGTGGTGCCAATACCTGTGAGTCCAAAAGAGGACTGAGGCCCACTTGTGCCAAAAAGAATGTAACCAGCCCGAGAGAAAATGCGGCCTTGAACTTCGGCGTTTGCTCCTAGAGTGACGTAACTCGCGGCCATGATATTGCCGGCAAGATTTGCATTTGCTCCGACTGATATGTATCCGCCCGTTACCCAGAAGACATTTTTGGCTTGTGCACCGTTAATAAGTGCTACCGAACTCGAGGCTGCAGCAGCCAAGTATCCAGTGCTTCTAATTATGAACACCGCATCGGCATCGTTTGCAGCATCTAGTGTCAAAACCCCGGTCAGAGTTATGAAAGCCGAACTCGTTGCTGAATAAACTCCCGAAGTTAATGTTTTGCCACCAAGTTCAGAATTGATCCCAGTTGCGGTTCTGTCGGTGGCATCAGAAATTGCAGAATCTAGGGAAGTCATGGCACTGCTGAAAGAGGGAGACAAAGTGGGCTGGCCAAATTTTTGAGAGCCTGAGATTTCAGTTCCCGCACCATTGGTGATTGCTGCTCCGGCGAAAAGGTCCCCGTCAATATTGTTGCTAGCGCCCGTAGTGATTGCAGCCCCTGCATAAATGCTTCCCCGATGGGTACTGCTGGCGCCAGTGGTGATAGCCGCACCCGCTCCAATGTCTCCGTTGATTGTGCTTGAAGCTCCAGTGGCTATGTATGTCTTTGCCAGAACTGCGAAGCTAGCAGCATTACCAAGGTTCACGCTCGCTGGATTGGCGGCTTGGCTCGGAGCTGCTGACATTCCCACGACTATCAAGATAGCTATTGAGAAAACCGAAATGCTCATGCGAAATTTGGATTGTGATTTTAAAGTCAACGTCTTACCTAAATCTTAGGATTTCTAGCCATGCCACGGAGCGCCGCGATTCTTTAGCCGTGCTGAAAACTTACACTAAAAAATTCCCATAGTTCGAACAGCCATGTTGCACGTGGTCAATTGCTGTTGAGCTCGCTTGGGAATCCCAGCTCAATGGTTTATCGGCAAGTCGTTTTCCACTAAACTCTTATCGCATCGCATTTGCCTCCACGCAAGTGCGGTGCGCTGGCAAGTTACCCAAGCGGCCAAAGGGATCTGACTGTAAATCAGCTGTCATCGACTTCGTGGGTTCGAATCCCTCACTTGCCACTAAAGCCCCGAGAAATCGGGGCTTTAGATTCGGTGATTTCATCTCCCCTTTCGTTTATCCCTCGGGGATACAAGCGATGGAGAGTAAATGAACGGCTTACTGAAGTTTCTAACTGGTAAAAAAACTGCCCCGTTAACCATGCTGATCGGTTTGATATTCGCAGTGCTCGCGTTTGGGCCCCTGAACACCGAATCCGAGTCCACCACTCCGACCAATGGGCTCCCGGATAGTGCGGAGTCGGTTCAGGTCTCCAACTTCCAAAAAGAGCTGCCCGCCAATGATGGCTCGGCAGCTTTTATTGTTTATGCCTCCGATGCTAAATTCTCTGAAACTCAGCTTTTGTGGCTGCAAGGTGAGTTTGACCCAGTATCTCAATTGCCAACTGGTGGAGCCAGCGAGAAGTTTGTTGAATTCACCAATTTAGAGGTGGAAGGTACTAAGTTCGTTCCACCCGCAGTCATTTCCGATGATGGCACAACAGCCTTGATTTCAGTTCCCTTGGCGCAAAGCGATGACTTTGATGTCACGATTCAGAGGATTGATTCGATGCGGCAGATTGCTCCCCAAAACATGCCGGCCGGCATGTCGGTTTATGTGACAGGCCCCGAGGCTTTTATCAAAGACATCGGGTCAATCTTTTCGGGGGCAAACTTTAGCCTTTTGGCGGTGACAGCCTCAGTCGTGGCGCTGCTTCTTCTAATCACCTACCGTTCGCCGGTTTTGTGGTTGATTCCGCTAATAGTTGTGGGCGTTGCGGATGGAATGGCCGGGATTTTGGCCAGAAGGGTCGCTGAGGGCTTTGGTTTTACACCTGATGCTTCGGTGACCGGAATCTTGTCGGTGCTGGTGTTTGGTGCCGGGACGAACTATGCATTGCTATTGATTGCGCGGTATCGAGAAGAGCTCTTGACCTATGTTGATCGGCGCGAAGCGATGCGAGTTGCACTTCGAGGCGCGGGTCCCGCCATCATGGCTTCCGGTTCAACGGTTGCGGTGGCACTGGCATTGTTGCTACTGGCAGAAATTGAGAGCCGCCAAGTCTTGGGTCTTGTGTC
>JBDNID010000161.1:0-2486 GCA_041688475.1 Aquiluna sp. | reverse complement strand
TTTAGAGGTTTGCTCTTTCAGAGAGTTAGAGGCGAAGGGAGGCTCCGTGGTTGATGAAAGAAAGTTTGAAGTTACCCCGCCATGAACCTTGTCAACAAGGCCTTGGTCGGCCAGAGCTTCGACGTCTCGTCTGATTGTGACCTCGGAAACGTCAAGGCTTTTAGCAAGTTCGGAGATTCGTCTGGCCCCCGATAGCGACACTTCTTCCAGTATCAGAGCCTTACGTTGAGCTGCGAGCATCGCTGACCTTTCTCCAAAACCTAACAGAAGGCTAGTGTGAAAAATCAAAAATGTTCGGATATTTACTAACGGAATGATTACTTTTGTCGCTTTTTATTCGAAAAGTTTGCAATTATTGCGTAAGTTCGTTTCTACCCGATAGTTTGACCCTGTTTATTTAAGTCGAACAATAAAGATTGGGAAGGGGCGAGCTGACTATCAAACCCGGCGCAAGTAGGGTTTGGAGCAAAACTGAAATGGCAACTAAGGAGGTAATTGGGGGCAGCTTCGGCGGCACTCAGTTGTCGCGGAATTTCGGCTATCGTCAATACAAGAAGCACTAAACAGATTCGGACCAAGATTGAAATCTTCCAACTTTGTTCACCTGCGCCAAGATGACGTCTCGCTCTTAGTAAGCCTTGCGCCCGAACTGGTTCGAATAATCCACTGGGGCGAAGACCTGGGAAACATAAAAGATTTTGAGAGTTACTTAGCCGCGAGCATTGAGCCCACGGCGCATGCCGAGGGCGACTCCCCGGACCAGTCTGGTATTTGGCGAGAGCGAGCTCGTGGCGCAATTGGCTCCCCTGTCCTCAAGGGGCACCGAAAAGGGGAAGACTTTTCCCCGCTGTTCGTCTTCATTTCTCACTCGGCTAACGATCAAGAACTCGTTGTCGTTGGGGAAGATGTTGCTGCTGGGTTGCGAATTGAAACAAGCTTTCGCTTTGTGGGTGCGGGCGTTCTTGTTTCCTCACAGACTGTTACCAACCTTGGCTCCGGTGACTACTTCCTGGAAGACTTGGCTACCTACCTAGCCCTTCCTGACAGAGCCCAAGAGTCCTTGGACTTCGCAGGCCGCTGGGTCAAAGAACGCCAGCCAGTTCGCAGGAAAATTCAACCCGGTGTTGTATCCCGCGAGGTCCGAGAGGGCAGGACTAGTCACGACTACACAATTCTGCAATTGGCGATGACTAATGCAGCCACCTTTAGAACTGGAGAAGTCTGGTCTTTGGGGTTGATGTTCTCCGGTAACTCTCGTCACACCATCGAGCAGTTGCAATCTGGCAGAAAGTCAATATCCGCCAGCGAGCTTTTAATGCCGGGAGAAATGATTCTTGAAGCAGGCAAAAGCTACGAGGCCGCACCGGTCGCCGCCATCTTTTCCAATTCCGGAATAGATGGCATATCTGACAGGTCTTATCGCTGGCTTAGATCCAGACCTAATCACCCAACCAACATACGCCCTAGGCCGTTGACTTTAAATGTTTGGGAAGCGGTCTATTTTGATCACAACTTAGAGAAGCTCACCGAGCTGGCGGAGGTTGCCAAAGAGATCGGCGTAGAGCGTTTTGTCTTGGATGATGGCTGGTTCGGCTCCAGGCGAGATGACTCTTCCGGACTGGGAGACTGGGTGATTTCCAAGGATGTATGGCCGGAAGGCCTGGGTCCATTGATTGACGTGGTTAAGGTAAACGGCATGGAGTTTGGTCTTTGGTTTGAAGGCGAAATGGTCAACCCCGACTCGGACTTATACCGAGCTCACCCAGAATGGATTTTGAGCATTTCAGGCAGAGTGCCAGAGACTGGGCGAGGTCAGCTGGTGCTGGATCTAACGAACCCCAATTGCTACCAGCACGTTTTTGATCAAACCAATAAGATTTTGACTGATTACGAGATCAGCTATATCAAGTGGGATCACAACCGGCCCCTGGTTGACCCAGGCCACAATGGCAAGGCCGCAGTTCGCGAGCAAACCAAGGCCCTTTACAGGCTGTTTACAGAGTTGAAATCGAACCACCTTGGCTTGGAGATTGAGAGCTGCGCCTCCGGTGGCGGGAGAGTTGATTTAGGCATTGCCCAACTTGTTGACCGGTTCTGGGTGTCCGATTGCAATGACGCACTGGAGAGACAATACATTCAGCGCTACACCCAAATTGCGATCCCGCCGGAGATGCTTGGTAGTCATATTGGCCCGACTGGCTCTCACACAACCGGCAGGGTTCACTCACTCGGATTCAGAGCAATCACTGCTCTATTTGGCCACGCTGGTCTGGAGTGGGACATAACAACTGCAACTGCAGAAGAGCGAGCACATCTAAAGAATTGGGCCACCTATTACAAGAAAAACCGTGATCTTCTTCACTCCGGGCAGGTTGTGCGCGTTGAGACTGATAACGAGTCCACTTTTGTTCATGGAGTAGTGTCCCAAGACCAATCGAAGGCAATATTCGCTTATGTGACTCTTCGGGGACAGGTGGCGTCTCGCG
>JBDNID010000160.1:0-4795 GCA_041688475.1 Aquiluna sp. | reverse complement strand
GTTGGAAGAAAAGCAAAAACTCGTGCAGGGTGCCCGGGCCCTCGGTAGCGCTTTTCAAAAAGTGAATTTCCTCAGAGACCTGGAAGCCGATTTCAAAAGACTTGATCGAAGCTATTTTCCAGACGTAAATGTCAATAACTTTGATGAGGAAACCAAGCAGCGTTTTGTGCAGGATATCGATCAGGACCTTAAAACCTCTGCAGCCTCGCTGGGGCTATTACCCAGCAGCGCCAAAAGAGCGGTAACCGCAGCCCAGCTTTTATTTCAAGAACTAAATCAAAAAATTGGAACAACCAGCGCCCAAAATTTGATTAACACTCGTATCAGCGTAAATAACCTAAAAAAACTCGCGCTTTTAATCAAAGCAATCATGGGAGCTAAACCTTGACTCAAAAAACAGCGGTAGTAATCGGCGGCGGCATTGCAGGACTTGCAAGCGCAGCCCTTTTGGCAAAAGCCGGCATGAAGGTGCAGCTCTTTGAGGCCAAGGACGTGCTTGGCGGCCGAGCCTACAGCTGGGAAAAAGATGGATTCAGATTCGACATGGGCCCCAGCTGGTATCTGATGCCAGATGCCTTTGAGCAGTTCTTTAACCTGATGGGCACCACGGCCGATAAGGAACTGGACCTCGAGCGGCTCTCCCCCGCATATCAAACCCGCAACGAGGGTATGAATGATCGCTTGATTATGAGCGAAAATCTGCCCGAAATCAAAGAGCTCTTCGATTCAATCGAGCCCGGCAGTTCGGTGAAGTTGCAGCAGTACCTTGATAGCGCGGAAGAAACCTACGAGCTTTCGATAAAGCACTTTTTATACACAAACTTCCGCGACGTCAGAAGTTTTGTGCACCCCGATGTTCTAAAAAAACTTGCTAAGTTCCTGAAGCTTCTAACCATGTCCCTTTACGACTATTCGGGGAAATACGTAAAAGACGACCGGCTAAAAAAGATGCTGAACTTTCCATCCGTGTTTTTAGGGGCATCGCCTTACAACACCCCGAGCATGTACCACCTGATGACCCACGTTGACATGAATCAAGGTGTCTACTACCCGCAGGGTGGTATCCACACCGTGATTCAGGCAATTGAGCGGCTTGCCAAAAAGCACGGGGTAGAAATCCACACCTCTTCGCCAGTCACAAAAATCTTGAGTGAAAAAGGCAAGGCGGTTGGCATTGAGGTTGGCTCGGTTGAATATCGAGCGGATGTCGTGGTTGCGAGCGCCGATCTGCATCACGTGGAAACCAAGCTACTCGCACCTAACGAGCAGACCTTCCCTCAAAAGTTCTGGGATAAAAAGATTCCAGGACCTTCAGCCATGCTGATTTATTTGGGTATCAAGGGCAAGCTGCCACAGCTTGATCACCACACTCTTTTGTATACCGAGGACTGGGATACCAACTTCGCGGAGGTGTTCCATAAAGCCGACGGGAAGCGCAAGGTCCCCTCCCCGGCTTCGCTCTACATTTGCATGCCATCCAAGACCGATAAGACCGTTGCCCCCGAGGGTTTTGAGAATGTCTTCGTGTTAGTTCCGATTGCCCCTGATCCGTCGATTGGTAGGGGGGGCATTGAGCGCTCAGGCGATGAGCACTTCGAGCTTGAGGCCGATCGCATCATCCAGCAAATAGCCGACTGGTGCGAAATCCCAGACCTTGCTGAGCGCATCGTTGTCAGAAGAACAGTGGGCCCGCAGAACTTTGAAGAGGAACTCAACGCTTGGAGCGGCACAGCCCTGGGGATGGCGCACACCCTTACCCAGAGTGCATTTTTTAGACCAGCAAACTTCTCAAAGAAACTCAAGAACCTTTTCTACACGGGCCACAACACCATACCCGGCATTGGCTTGCCGATGTGCCTAATCGGCGCGGAGCTTGTGTATAAGCACCTAATCGACGACAAGAGTGCTGGACCAACAAGCGGTGAGCTCACCGAGGTAGCCAATTGGAAGGGTCTTAGGTGAGTTTTGAGCTAGTCAGCTTTGGCTATCTTGCGGCTCTGATTATTTCTATTGTCGGACTCGGGGCAATAGACCATAAGCACAAACTGGCGCTTTTTGTGCACACCAGAGCAACCGTTTTATCGGTCAGCATTGGCGTGGTGGTGTTTCTTATCTGGGACCTAATCGGCATAGCCCTGGGAATCTTTTTTCGAGGCAGTGCCCCGCACTTAAGTGGAATCTTGCTGGCACCAGAACTGCCGATTGAAGAACTGTTCTTTTTGATACTGCTTTGCTACAACACCTTGTTGGCTTATGGCTTTTTTGCAAGGAGGCTTGCCAAGTGATCTATCTATTGCTCAACACAGTCGTTTTATCTCTCGGGGCCGTCTACGCATTCTTGATGCGCAGGTGGTTGCCGTTGAAGCCGGTCCTATACGCAGGCGCTGTAATGCTCACCCTCACCGCAATCTTTGACAATGTGATTATCGGCACCGGCATAGTTGCCTACGATCAAGAAAAAATCTCCGGCATCATGATCGGCCTAGCTCCCACAGAGGACTTTGCATATACGGTCTTAGCGCTGGTGCTGATCCCGTCGCTGTTTAATCTGTTTCGGACCAAATTGTGATCCTAAAAAAACTCTTTATTTCTTCAAGGCCAATCTCTTGGATAAATACTGCTTTCCCATTTGCAGTCGCCTATTACCTCGGAACAGGGGAGCTGGACCTCGCATTTTTTATTGGCACCTTCTTTTTTCTAATCCCCTACAACCTTTTGATGTATGGGGTGAACGATGTCTACGATTATCAGTCGGATTTGCGCAACCCTCGCAAAGGCGGCATCGAAGGTGGGCTATTGGCCCCCAAATATCACAAGGCAACTCTCTACTGGGCCTACCTACTCGCCCTCCCCTTTGCAATAGCTCTCACGGTTCTAAAACCTAGTGCGTGGCTGGTGTTGTGGTTCACGATCTTCATGGTGATTGCCTACAGCCATAAGGCCTCGAGGTTCAAAGAGATACCAGTATTAGATTCGATTACCTCGAGCCTCCACTTTGTTGGACCGTTAGTGATTGGTCTTTCAATGGGCGGCATTCCAATTGACACCCAGGGTCTCGCCGCCGCCTTGATTGCTTTTTTTCTTTGGGGCATGGCCTCTCACGCCTTCGGGGCTGTTCAAGACGTCAAGGCGGATCGCGAAGCTGACATCCACTCAATCGCCACCAAGTTTGGCGCCAGAATCACCACCAGATTAGCCCTAGTGGGTTACCTACTGGCCGGCATCTCAGCCCTTACCTTGCCCGATAGGTTCGCATTCGCAACCCTGGCCGCAATCCCTTACCTTTTGGTGGTCGGCCGCGAGTTTTTTATCACCGATGAAACCTGCGAAATAGCCCACCGCGGTTGGCGAGTATTTATTTGGCTCAACTTTTTCGCGGGAGCACTTGTGAGCGCTCTATTGATTGGTCCAAGCTAAAAAAATCTAGCGCAGCGACCATGCAATCAAGTGGCGCCGAGAGAATCTAGGCGCGCAGTGCTTGCAAGAAAGCAAGCTAGTTGGCTTGCGAGACCTAAAGTGTTCGTGACCACCCGGGCAAACCCCTAGATACCTAGCGCTCTTGCGGGCAATTTGGTTGCCATCGATTCTTTGATGCAGATAACCAAGCTCGGTTGCTTTTTTCTTCCAGCTAGCCCCGTGCCCGGCACCTTCGCCACAAAGCGCATGCGCTATCTCGTGCAATAAGACCTGCTCGATTTGATGCATGTCGCCATTGAGAACCAGATGCTTACTCAGCGTGATGCGCCTATCGCGGTAATTGCAAACCCCTGCACGCCTGATTGCTCTATCAAAACCAAAGGAGTAATTCACAATCCCGTGCTGCTGGAATAACCTGGCCGCCAGCTCAATAACTTGTTCTTGCATAAATATTTAGTGAGCGCCCTCTAAAGCCGCCGCCATTCTTCTGACGGCCTCGGTGATTCTTGGCTTTGAGGTAGCAAAGTTGAAGCGAATAAAAGAAGAGTACTGATCCTGTGGCGCAAACTCTTCACCCGACATAACTGCTACCTTAGCTTCGGCTAATAAAAACTGCATCGGATTCTCAACGTGATAATCGGCCAAGTCAATCCAGGCCAAATAAGTAGCGTCCATATCGGAAATTTTTGCCTTGGGCAGCAAGCGCGCCAGCTCGTGACAGAGGTGATCGAGGTTTTCCTGCAGCATCGAAACGGTTTCTTCAATCCACTCGCCACAATCCTTATAGGAGACCACCATTGCAAGCCCTCCGATTAAAGAGCTTCTCCAGAGCATCGCATCAGGCATGCTCGAAAGCCTTCTGCGAATGACCTCGCTCTGGGTTGCGATAAACGCCGCCTTAAGACCCGCGGTGTTCCAAGACTTGGAGGTGGATGTAATAACCACACCGGTCTCGCGGGCAGCATCCGAGACAGACAGGTAGGGAGTGAAAGGCACCCAGGCCAGTGGGGCATGGATCTCATCGGAAATAACTAACACCCCGTGCGCCTTCGCTAGGTCAGCGATCTGAGTCAATTCTTGGGCCGAGTGCACTCGACCGACCGGGTTCTGCGGACTGCAGATTAAAAAGATTTTTACACCTGATTCAAAGGCCTTTTCGATACCGGCAAGATCAAGCCGCCAGCTGTCTAATACTAGATTTAGCGGCACGTCCACAACTTCGCACTGAGCTTCTTTTATCCAAGAATAAAAGTTTGGGTAGACCGGAGAATTTACTAGGACCCTCTCACCGGGACTGGAAACGGCTCTAATAATCTCTACCGCTGCGACTCCGACATCGGTGGCCATCGAAATACCTTTGGGGTCAATCTGCCAGCCC
>JBDNID010000159.1:0-2256 GCA_041688475.1 Aquiluna sp. | reverse complement strand
TGCCCTTACTGCCGGGGGCCTAGCAATCGGTGACTATGTTTACACCTCTGGAACCGAGGTGCCTTGTGGCATAAATGCTGATGATCTTGATAACTCCCCCGAGGCTTTTTACACCTCAACCTTTAACTCTGGGCCATACCCCTCTTCGAGCTGGAATAAGTGGGTCGGTTACGACCTATCTGAGTGGTGGCTTACCGGAGTCCCCTACCACACCGTAGAGATTCCTGTTGCACCTGATGTAATGCTCGAGGCCTGGTGGATTACTCCGCTGGAGACAAACAACAAGGCGGTCATTGTCACCCACGGCATCGGCACTTCTAGAAGAGACTTCAACACCCTTTTGCCAGCAGCAATGCTGGTGAAATCGGGTTTTAATGTTCTTTTGGTTGACATGCGAGACACAGGCGGCTCGACCTGCACCGATGGCCGCCACTCCGCAGGGCAAGAAGAATCCTCAGACTTTGCCGAGGTCGCCAGCTGGCTAAAGAGCGAGAAGAATCTTCGCTCGGGGAGCATAGGAATGTTTGGGGTTTCAGGCGGGGCAATCATGACCTCCCTACTGCCGGCTAAAACAGAGAACGTTTCTGCCTTTGCAATGGAAGGCACCGTCTTTGATTTTTCGAAGGCAGCCACCACCGAGGTCGAGTTCCAGGGATTCCCGGGGTTCTTATGGCGGTTTGCGGAAAACTCAGCGAACCTATTTCACGGAGTGGACCTGGGTGAAACTAACACCAAAACCGGAATCGAAGCGGCTGGCGATCGACCAATGCTTATCCTCCACGGTGATCAGGATGAGCGTCTGAACTATCAAAGTTCGGTCGATTTTTACAACTACGCCAAATCAGTTGGAGCGAACATCGAGTTGGAGACCTTTGTTGGAGCAAACCATACTGAGGGGATGCTCACCGAAACGGAGCGCTATGCGGATTTGCTTACGGGCTTTTTTGATCGAAACCTGCGCTAGTTAAGAGCTTTTTGAGTTTGGTGCAGACCTATCG
Organism: Aquiluna sp.; assembly: GCA_041688475.1. Classification (GTDB taxonomy): domain Bacteria; phylum Actinomycetota; class Actinomycetes; order Actinomycetales; family Microbacteriaceae; genus Aquiluna. The sequence continues at coordinate 1,258 of JBDNID010000159.1, read as the reverse complement.
CTGGCTCAGTAATCTTGGGTTAACAATCTAGATTTTGCCCGGTTTTTTGGGGTTAATTGGCTTGATCGGTAAATGGCGAATCCATGGAAATAGATCAAGCGATTGGGGTTATGGACCCAATACCCGCTTTTTTTGATGCCCAAATCAGTTTTTTATCGTAGGTGATTAAGCCTTTTATTTCTGACGAGCATGCCATCGCGCTTGCCAAATGAATAGCGTCGAGAGTTCCGAGGCCAAGGCCGACGTGCATGGCTGCCTGTGTGCAAATCTCGCTCTTTATTTTCATAAAGCTGATCTCTGCCATTAGGTCGTGGGCTCTTTGTAACCCTTCGGGTACTAAGCGCAAGACATTGCCGATTAGTTCAGTTCGCAAGAGGTCGCTTGAGATCAAAACGGGTGATTTTTCGGACGCCAGCCAAGCCTCCAAAAATGGGGTCTCGGCCTCAAGTTTCACGAGCTTTAGAGCAGCTGAAGTGTCAAGATAATAAGCGTTTTTCAAAGCCTTTCGCCTCTGGTTATGGCGAGCATCTCCTCTGAGGTGGGCGTCGCCTTTTGAGATTTGACCGCACTCGAACTCTTTAGGAAGTCTTGCAGAGTATTTCTGGCGGCACTTAGCTCTCCCGAATCCAGCATTTCAGCCAGGATTCCTTTTTGTATTGGAGTCACTCTTGCAACCGCAACCCCGCGCTCGGTAACGATGAACTCCTCCCCGGCTTTCACGCGAGCAATAATTGCCGATGGGTTTTGTTTCAGCTCTCTAATTCCCACTTTATTCTCCATGTTCTACAATGTAGCACCTGAGTTGAAATCAGGCACTACTCAGTATTACAGACATAGTGATGCAGCGGTTTGGGGGCTGTGGATGACCTCTTTGTGGCTAGCGGTATTGCGGCTTTGGAGTGAGCTCGTCGGACACCGGTATCTCGGTTGGGAGATTCTGGCTTAGGTATTCAAAGTCCTGTTGGGACAGCTCGATCTCGGTGCTCTCGGCGCAGTCCTCAACGCTGTCAATCCTGGTGGCCCCGGGAATTGGAATCACACTTGGGCTGTAGTGCATTAGCCAGGCAAGAGCGATTGCAAATGGGCTGGCTAAATACTTACTGGCCATTTGCTCAAAAGCACTCGAGCCGGATACCTCGCCTTTTGCCTTTGTGCCACCAAGAGGCGACCAGGGCAAAAAAGCAATTCCATATTTCTCACACACTGCCAGCACATCTAAATCGTGTCGGTAGCGCGGGCTGAACTCGTTTTGAATCGA
>JBDNID010000158.1:0-2885 GCA_041688475.1 Aquiluna sp. | reverse complement strand
TACGATTCAAAGGCCAAACTCAATGAAGCCATCACAGGGATTGCAGAATTGGCCAATCAGCCAAGGGTGCGGGCAATCGGGGAAACGGGCTTGGATTTTTTTAGAACTCAAGGCCATGAGGCTCTTGAAATGCAGCAGTACTCCTTCGAGCAACACATCGAAATTGCAAAAGAGAACAACATTGCCCTTCAAATCCACGATCGCGAGGCGCACGCCAATGTGGTTGAGACTCTAAAAAGAGTTGGCGCTCCAGATCGAACGGTATTTCACTGTTATTCGGGAGATTTAGAACTTGCTGAAATCTGCGAGGAAAACGGTTGGTATCTGTCCTTCGCGGGCAATTTAACGTTCAAAAAGAATCAGCACCTCAGGGATTCATTAACCTCGGTTTCAAGATCCAGGCTTCTGATTGAAACGGATTCTCCCTTTCTGACACCGGAGCCTCTTCGTGGCAGGCCAAATGCACCATACCTAATTCCTCACACTCTCCGGTTCATGGCAAAATTGCTTGATATCCCCGAGGTGGAAATGGCTCAAATTTTGAATGACAACACAAATCGCGTCTATGGGCTTTGGAGTGAGGGCCTTTAGTGCTAGGAGCTGCAGAAATACGTGAGCTCGCCCTGGAGCTTGATCTCAGGCCCACTAAAAAGCTGGGTCAAAACTTCGTGATTGATCCCAACACCATCCGCCGAATTGTGGGTGCTGCACACCTAGATCCCGATGACCTAGTTGTCGAGATTGGACCGGGCCTTGGTTCTTTGACTCTTGGAATTCTGGCCCAGGTGCCAAAGGTGATTGCGGTGGAAATAGACTCTAGGCTAGCCAATCTATTGTCAATTACAGTAAAAAAGCATGCTCCAGAAGGAGAACTCTTGGTGGTTTTGGCAGATGCAATGAAGGTCACCGAGCTCCCTGGTGAGCCGACCGCCTTGGTGGCAAATTTGCCCTACAACATTTCCGTGCCGGTCCTCTTAACTTTTATGCAGCGTTTTCCAAGTCTAAAAAAGGGTCTGGTTATGGTGCAGGCCGAGGTGGCTAATCGCCTGGCTGCAAGCCCCGGTTCAAAAGAATACGGTTCTCCATCTTTGAAGATGGCTTGGTATGGGCCTGCAAGATTGGCCGGCAATATCTCCAGAAGCGTCTTTTGGCCGATTCCCGGGGTCGATTCCGCGCTTGTGTATTTTGAGACCAATGCCAATAGAGACCAATCACTGCGTGCCGAAGTGTTCAGTGCGATTGATCACGCTTTTTTGCAAAGAAGAAAAACCCTTCGACAGGCGCTTGGAACTTGGGCGGGTTCTGTTGATCAGGCGCAGGAGATACTCTTAAGGGCTGGAGTTGACCCCTCTGCTCGCGGAGAGCAGCTAAATATTGAGAGCTTCATCAGGATTGCGCAGGAAAAATGACCTCGGCTATAGCCCAAGGTAAAATCAATCTTCTTTTCGAGGTCGGTGGACTTCGAGCAAGCGGTTATCACGACGTGGTTTCGCTATACCAAGCCTTGGAGATACATGAGACCGTGACCGTGTCGGTGAGTGATTCTTGGAGCATCTCGGTGATTTCGGATTTGCCAAAAGAGCACATCGCTCGAATCCCAAAAGACCAATCAAATATCTGCATCAAGGCGGCCTATGCTTTGGCTAAATACGCTGGAATACCAAGCCCCCAACCGATGCATTTTGAGATCAATAAGCAGATTCCGGTAGCCGGGGGCATGGCGGGAGGCTCTGCGGACGCCGCTGCCTCACTTATTGCTATCAATCAAGCTTGGGGCCTCAGTCTTGAACAAGCCGCGCTTTTAGAGGTGGCGACTACCCTAGGCGCGGACGTACCATTTTCCCTGATGGGTGGCACAGCCTTGGGAAGTGGATCCGGCATCCAATTAGAAAAGCTTGATCCAATTTTGAAACTCCATGTGGTCTTGATACTCAACCCTGCGGGATTAGAAACCGGCGCCGTCTTTGCCAAATTTGATGAACTCAAATTGGGGCTCAAGACCCTGAACCAATCCCGAGCTCGCTCATTGGCTAGCGATTTGAGGGCAGGGATTCAAAACCCGGCGCTTGGAGAGAACACCATGACCGTGGCAGCTTTGGCGATGGTCTCCGGTCTGCAAGATTCCATAAGTCTTGATCTGGGGATTGGTGCGGGCCACTTGTCCGGCTCTGGTCCGACGGTATGGTTTGCTACTCGAGATCTTCCAAGCGCTCAGCAAGCCTTGCAAAGCGCATCCGCTGCAGGCCATAAAGCGATTTTAACTTCAACATCTAACTTAGGCGCGAGGCTCATCTAATGGCACATCTTCTGGGAGTCGAGCAGGTAGACCTCGAGTTTCCAACCAAGTCTGTTTTCTCCTCAATCACCGTTGGTATCAATGAGGGCGATCGAATCGGGATTGTCGGTCGAAACGGCGACGGTAAGTCAACTCTTCTAAAAATCCTTTCAAAAGAGCTGGACCCGGATGCCGGCCGAGTAACTTGGCGTGGCGGTCTGACAATCGGATACCTAACTCAAACTGACCAAATTCCCGATGACTACACCATCGCTCACGCTGTGGTGGGGGACATTCCAGAGCACCAGTGGGCCTCAGATCCAAAGATTAGAGACGTGCTAAACGGCCTCTTGGGGGATTTGGATTGGAATCAGAAAGTCGGCGTGCTTTCCGGAGGCCAGAGAAGAAGAACCGCCTTAGCGGCATTACTGGCACAAGATTTCGATGTCATCATGCTGGACGAGCCGACCAATCACCTAGACGTGGAGGGTGTTGCCTGGCTGGCTCAGCATTTGAACTCACGCTGGAACAAATCAAGCGGTGGTCTATTGGTTGTGACTCACGACCGGTGGTTCTTGGATGCGGTTTGCAACCTCACCTGGGAAGTTTA
>JBDNID010000157.1:0-4281 GCA_041688475.1 Aquiluna sp. | reverse complement strand
TCTGGCCTAGTTGGCGGTGTTCTCCATCCCAGTACCTGGAGACCCTCGCTTGCCGCTAGATTTTCAAAACTCGCTTTTTCATCGACCATCGAGTCTTTCTCAAAGAAAACCATTCCCGCTCCGTAGGAGCCGTTTTCTGGCAGTTCAAAATCCAGCACAGCTCTAAAGAATCGGTCCGGCAGCTGGGTCAGAATTCCAGCCCCGTCGCCAGTGCCCTCATCGGACCCGACTGCGCCACGGTGCTCAAGATTTCTGAGCGAGGATAATGCCATTTGGACGATGTCGTGGCCAGGGGTGCCACGCAAAGTTGTGACCATAGCAAGGCCGCAGGCGTCTTTGGCGTCGGCGGGGTCGTAAAGGCCATGCGCAGCCGGAGCTGAATTGAATCTGCTAAAGGGACTCAAGTGGGCCATGCGTTCTCCAATCGAAAATGAATTTTCAATCAGGACTTCTTTGGCCCGAAGGGTGATGTTTTAGGTAGCCTTTGTTGACTCAACTTCAGGCTCGGGTGGATTAGTTTCATCTGAGTCCTTCGCAGGTTCTCTGCCCTTGGACCAAACTGAAGGTTCAGCGCCGGGGTGACGGCGAGTCTGAACCAGATAGATAATGATACCTATCAAAATGCCGATCAGCGCCGACCACACATTCACTCGAAGACCAAGAATAATCTCACTTGGGTCGATCCGGATACTTTCTATCCAAACTCTTCCAGTCGAGTAGATAACAATATAGAGTGCGAAGACCTTCCCCCACTGCAAGGAAAGTTTTTTCGCGAGATACAAGAGAAGCGCGGCACCGACAAAATTCCAAATCATTTCATAAAGAAAGGTTGGGTGGAAAGTAAGACCCTCCGGCAAACCGTTGGGATAGGCCGGGTTGTCGATCGAAATTTCAAGGCCCCAAGGTAGCGTGGTGGGCAGACCAAAAAGCTCGTTATTGAAGTAGTTGCCGAGTCGACCAAGTCCCTGAGCAATCAGTATCCCTGGAGCCACCGCATCTGCTACGGCCCAAAAACGAAGCCCTAGCTGTCTTGCTCCGATGAAAGCACCCACTGCGCCGAACATCAAAGCTCCGTAGATAGCTAGGCCACCCTCCCAGATTCGAAAGACAGCTAGCAGGTCAGCCCCTTCGAAAAAATAGTCCTTCGGGTGAGTAATCACATGGAAGAAGCGTCCGCCCAGAATTCTAAGCGGCACCGCCCAGAGCGCAATGTCCAAAAAAGCTCCGCGGGCTGCTCCACGGGAGTGCAATTTAGCTTCCGCTAAAAGGCTTCCAATTACTATTCCAGTGAGGATGAACAAGGCGTAAAAGTGAATGCGAACAGGCCCTAGGTCAAAGTAGCTGACATCTGGGGACGGGATACTCAACAGGATTTGCACTCGCTTATCCTAGACCGCTCGCAAGTTCTTTAGTTTTCTCAGTTAGCGCGGTAATTCCGCCAGTTGCAAATGCATTCACAAAAGCGGTTCCCACGATCGCACCACTGGCGTAGCTGTTTACTTCCCTGACCTGCGCCGCTGTGGAAATACCAACACCGACACAGGTCGGAACAGAGCCCAGAGTCTTGACCCTGGAGGTGAGCGACTTGGCAATTTCATCGAGGTTTGCCCGCTCCCCGGTTATTCCCATCGTGGAGACCGAGTAGACAAAGCCACTGGAAGCCGCCGAGGTGGACTCGATTCGCTGGTCGGAGGAAGACGGGGCCACCAGAAACACCCTGTCCAAGTCCAATTTTTCCGAAACCTCAATCCAGCTGCTTGCCTCATCTGGAATTAAGTCTGGAGTAATAATGCCCTGCGCGCCAGCCTCTTTGAGCTGTGCTGCAAAATCCTCAACTCCAAATCGCATAATTGGGTTCCAGTAACTCATTACCAAAATCGGGGTCTCGACTTCGTCGCGAACCCCGCGGATCACATCAAAGAGCTGCTTGAGACGGAAGCCATTTTCTAACGCCTTCTCAGTAGCTTTTTGAATCACAATCCCGTCCATGACTGGATCTGAGTAGGGAACCCCTATCTCTAAAACATCGCAGCCATTTTTGGCCATTGCAACTAATGCCGCTACCGACTCATCAACCGTTGGAAAACCGGCTGGAAAATAACCGATTAGTGAACCCCTGCTTGAGGCGGTATTCGCTTCTAGAAGCTCTGAAATCTTGCTCACTTTTCTCCCAACAAACCAAAGTACCGACCCGCGGTCTCCATGTCCTTATCTCCGCGTCCGGAAAGATTGATCAAAATGCTTGAACCCTTTGGCAAAACTTCAGAGAGCTTCGCTACCCCGGCTAGGGCGTGGGCGGTTTCGATGGCGGGAATGATTCCTTCGGTTTGGGACATTAGTCGCATCGCGTTCATGGCCTGTGAGTCGGTGATGCCAAAGTAGTTAGCTCTCCCTAAATCTTTGAGCCAAGAGTGCTCCGGCCCCACACCCGGATAGTCCAAACCCGCCGATATCGAATGAGAATCCATGGTTTGGCCATCTTCATCTTGCAATAAATAGCTTCTCGCACCGTGAAGTACCCCGGGAGTTCCCATCGATAAGGTTGCGGAGTGTTGCGGGGTATCGATGCCGTCTCCAGCCGCCTCAAAGCCCCAGAGCGCGACACCAGGGTCATCTAGAAACGCATGGAAGATTCCAATCGCGTTCGATCCCCCGCCGACACAGGCCGCGACAACATCTGGCAGCTTGCCAGTTAGCTCGAGCATCTGAGCCCGCGCTTCATTTCCTATCACCGAGTGAAAGTCCCGCACCATGGTTGGAAAAGGGTGCGGGCCTGCAACGGTGCCCAGCAGATAGTGAGTCGTATCGACATTTGCCACCCAGTCCCTGAGCGCCTCGTTGATGGCGTCCTTGAGCGTCCTTGTACCGGTTTTGACCGGAACAACTTCCGCCCCAAGAAGCTTCATGCGTGCAACATTCAAAGCCTGACGCTGAGTGTCAACTTCACCCATGTAAACAACGCAGTCTAGGTCAAAATAAGCCGCTGCGGTAGCGCTAGCTACTCCGTGTTGGCCTGCACCCGTTTCGGCAATGATGCGTTTTTTCCCCATTCGCTTAGCCAAAAGTGCCTGGCCCATCACGTTATTAATTTTGTGGCTACCGGTGTGGTTGAGGTCTTCGCGTTTTAGAAAGACCCGCAGGTCACCAAATTCTTTAGCAAACCTCGGCGCCTCGGTGATTATTGAAGGGCGACCGGTGTAGTTTTTGTGCAGATTTGCAAGCTCCAAAGCGAAGCTCGGGTCCGTCTTGGCAGCAAGATAAGTGGCCTCTAATTCATCCAGAGCCGCAATCAGTGGTTCTGGCACGAACCTGCCGCCGTACTCGCCAAAATAAGGGCCCGTTTGATCGCCTAGCAGATTTGTCATGCGCTAAATCTTACGTAACAGATGTGAACTGAGGGATCAAAATCTCAGGATTGCCAGTAACTAGTGCCTCGCCAACCAAAACAACGTCTGCACCGGCACTCCTGAAGCGCTCCACATCCAATACCGATTTAACCGAGGACTCGGCTACTCGAATAACCGTTTTAGGCAGCAGCTGGGCCATTCGCTCATAAAGCGAGAGGTCCTGCACGAAAGTTTCAAGGTCTCGAGTATTGATTCCGATCAGTTTCGCGTTCGCGCTCAGCGCAGTCTCTATCTCTTGTTCATTATGAGTTTCCACTAGCACCGCCATCCCCAAAGACTCAGCGAAGGAGTGCAGCATCTTGAACCTTTCCGGGCTCAGCCAGGCCAGAATCAAGAGTACGAAATCGGCTCCCGCCGCCCTGGCTTCTAGAATCTGATACTCGGAGGAAATGAAGTCTTTCCGCAACACTGGAACGCGCACGCATGCTCTGACTTTTTCAAGGTCCTTCATCGAGCCACCAAAGCCCGATTCTTCAGTCAAGACGGATATGGCGTGGGCTCCCGAGATTTCATACTGCTTGGCCAATTCCCCAGCGTCCGGGATTTCGGCAAGAAATCCCTTTGACGGGCTTCGCCTTTTGATTTCTGCGATTAGCTTGATTGTTGGCCCGGGGGAAAGGATTTCGAGGGTGTCTAGTGGTCTAGACAAATTTTCGATAGCTCTGGCTACCTGGTCTGTGGAGACCCTTCCCATGCGTCGCTCAGAAGCCATAAGGGCTTGGGCAAAGAGGTTATCTAGCACTAGTGGTTTTTATTTGTTTGACCAGAGACGCCGTATCCTTTGGTGCGAAGCCATAGGCCAACAAAGGGCCCCGACGTTGCCAAGGCAGCGGAGGCCCAAACTACTTCTGGAATATCTAGATAAAAGAACAGG